>DASZPI010000880.1:0-4465 GCA_035550355.1 Pirellulales bacterium | reverse complement strand
GACGTCCACCACGGCAACGGCACGCAAGACGCCTTTTGGCGCGATGGGCAGGTCGGCTTCTTTTCGATCCACCGCTGGCCGTTTTATCCCGGCACGGGCGACTCAAGCGAAACCGGTACCGGTCGCGGTCTGGGAATGATTGCAAATTTGCCGACCGAGTTTGGCACATCGCGCGACGAATTCGTAAAGCGGTTCACCAGCGGCCTCGAAAAACTTGCTGCCCGTGTGCGGCCGCAGTTGGTGCTGATCAGCGCCGGATTCGACGCTCACCACGCCGACCCGATCGGTTCGCTCGAGTTGGAAACCGAGGATTTCGGGGCGTTGACCGACGTAGTGCTCGACATTGCTCAAGAGTACGCCGCAGGGCGCGTCGTCTCGGTACTCGAAGGGGGCTACAACACCGGCGCGTTGGCAGGTTGTGTTGAGCTGCATCTCGAGCGAATGCTCGATCGCGAGAAAAGACAGGCGGAGACCAATCGATCATGACCAGTGACTCGATCACCAGCGACCGCGCGCGAGCCGACATTCTTGCCGACGTCGATGCGTTCTGCACCGAGCTGCGCCCACACGAAGAGCTGTGTTATTTAGAGCATCGACAAAACGATCAGCTCATTGCGCTCGCGCGTCAGCACAACGTGCTCGGCATTCCAGTGCCCGAGCGCTGGGGCGGTCGCGAGGCCGACGCGCTGACCTACGCCGCGGCGCTAGCGCGGCTTGGTCGCGAAGGAACTGGCGTCCGCACGTTTTTCTCCGGACACACCTCGATCGGCCAGTACCCGATCATGCGCTGGGGCAACGATGAGCAGCGCGAGCGCTATCTGCCCCAGTCGACGCGCGGCGAGTGCATCCTGGCCTTCGGACTGACCGAGCCGGAAGCCGGTTCAAATCCGCGCGAGCTCACGACGACGTATCGCCGCGATGGCAAGCGGTTTCTGCTCAACGGCGTGAAGTATTTGATTTCCAACGGAGCGATTTGCGACGCCGCGATCGTGTTTGCCTATCCCGAAGGCGGTGCCGAGGCCGAGAAACGTATGAGTGCGTTCATTGTCGACACGGCCGGCGAAACGTGCGAGCGCGAAGACCTGCCCGCCAAGCTCGGCATGTATACCGCGAACACGGGCATGTTCCAGATGACGAATCATCCGGTGCCGACCGAGAACCTATTGGGCGCCGAGGGGGACGGTTTTCGAATTGCGATGGGCACACTGGTCTCGGGCCGCTTGAGCGTGGCGGCGGGTTGCGTGGGCGTGATCGAAGATTGCCTGGCCGAGACGCTCGCGTACAGCCGCGAGCGACATCAGCACGGCAAGGCGATTGCACGTCATCAACTGGTGCAGGAACACCTGGCTTTGATCGAGCTGGACCGCGCGAGCAGCCATGCAATCGTCGAGCGGGCGGCGCGCGCGAAAGCGGAAAGCGACTCACACCGCGATGACATGGCGTTGGCCGCCGAGGCGGATTTGCGCGTGGCCGAGGCGAAGCTGTTTGCCTCGAATGCCGCTTGGGATGCCGCCGACCGGGCGGTGCAGGTGTTCGGCGGCCGAGGGTACAGCGAACTCTACCGTGTCGGCCGACACTTGCAAGACGTCCGAGTCTGCCGAATCTACGAAGGCACCGACGAGATTCTAAAGCTCAAAATTGCCGCTGCGTTGTTGGGCAAGGACTACGCCGCGTTCGGCTGAATAACGAATGCCAGGTCATTAGCCGTTCGTCATTCGAGCTTAACCATTACCTCTCGACCCACTTATAGCTGATCGGCTCGTCGAGCTCGCGTTGTGCGGCGGCGGCCCAGGGGGTGTTGGGGTATTGCTTGACGACGTCCGTCAAGTACTCGCGGCTTTTTGCAGCGAGCTTGTCCAAGGCGCTGATCCCCATCGGATCGTTCGAGCGTTCGAGCACCCAGGTGTCGTGCTTCTCATCTTGAAACTTGCGCCCTGATTTCATTTGGGCGGTCATTTCGATGTAGCCTTGATGGCGCACACGGGCGGCACCAGCCCGGCCGAGCGCTAACTCGAATGCGGCGCGCCAACGCTTGTCGGTCGACCCGCTGAGCTTCGCCAGATCGCCTTCGCCGGTCTTGAGCGTGTTGTACAGCAGGTCGATCGCGGGCATCACCTTGGCCACCGGCTTTTGCGCCGAATCCAAGGCGCGCACTCGTGCCACGTCTTCGGTCTCCGAAAACGTCGAGACCATGTGCGATTGCACCGGCGCGCGACCCAACTTTGCCGCATCGACCAGTGCCTTCTTGGCTTTATTCGCCTGTAGCTGATCGTTGTACGCTTGCTCCGACATATACTCCGGCGCAATCGGGTGCATATTCGAAAGTGGCGAACGGGGGATGGCAAAGTATTCGCCATCCGTTTCCCGGCACAGGCGAGCAAGTTGGTACGGGCCGACGCCGCTTTCGATGTCCAGGTCGTCGCCGCTGCCCGAAGGGTACTCGAGATGCACCCAATCGGGATCGTGCGAGTCGGGACCCTGCACGACCCACATCTCCCCGGCCGGCGGACTGCCTTCGGCCATCTTCTCTGCGCCTTCGGCGCGGCCAAACAGCGCGCTAGGTCCAACAACTTGCACCGGGATGCCGACCGGCGTGAGCTTGGCGATGACCGCATCAACACGGCTCCGGTCGTCGCCGACTTCGTCGGTTACCAGCACGATCGTCACGTATCGATTCTTCTTTTTCCGATAATCGATCACGCGATCGACGACCGATTCGACCGCGGCAAACGTATTCTCGACGTGTCCATCGGCCGATGTGATCTTACCGAGGACGGAGTCGATTTCGGCAGTTCCGGCAATCGGTTCGGAGGTAATGAAATCGACCTTGTCGCTGTACTGCGCGACCAGCGACAGAATGGGAGCTGTGTCGGGCGAGCTTTCGTCGTCGCCCTTGGGCGGTTTTAGTCGCTGGTACATTTGCGGCATTTCGCTGATCACACTGCGTCGCACCGAATCGGCGCTGGCGGTCGCGTCGAACAGCCACACCACAAGCACCTTGCGCGGAATACTGAGCGCGGTGTTCAGGTTGGCGGCGATCTTGTCGATCGCTGTCGAAGCGTCGCCGCCACCTGCACCGTAGGCACCGCCCGTCGAAAGGTTGCCGCCGCGCGGATGTTGGCTTTCGTAGCGCGGATCGCCGGGCGGATACAGGTCGTCGCGCACAATGTTGCGTGCCTTGTGGCCCGCTGCGAATGCTGTGGGGTCTGGCAAATCGCCCGAGGGAATCTCGACCACTCGCTTCTTCACCACCACCTGCGCCGTTTGCGCCGGAGGCGGCTTGTTGAGAACTTTCCAACCGGCAAAGGCGAGCACCGGCAGCACGACCAACGAGGCCAACAGCAGCATGATCGGCATCAGATCACGCCGCTTTTTCACACGACGAGTACTGTACGAACTCATATTTCTTCCCCCAAAGGCAACCGCTTCATCGTACCCCCCGTGGGCTCGCTGGACAATCAATCACGCCGTGCGCTGAACGAGCCGCCGGACGCAAGCGGAGCGTCCGGTTGGTTGCAGTCGCGGCTCGTCGGTTAGACGCCGCTCGCCGGCAGATCATTCCGCAGGCAAAGCCTGCAAATCGGCCCGCTGGGTTTCGTAAGTCTCGCAGAATGCCAGCACTTGCGGATCCGGCTCAACCCGCCACCGCTTGCAAGCGGCAACGTACAGCTCGGGCCACCAGTTGCGGTGTTTCGTAAGACCACGATCGAGATAACCGCGCCAGTCGCTCACTACCTTCGTCCAGCATCGGTCGCCGTAGGCCAGTGCTTCGTTCAGCGATGGGAATTGCGGCACGTACCAACGACGGCCGATCGCGGCGTGCAGCACCTCGTCGGCCCAATCGTAATCTTGCGCGGTGGCTGAAAGCGCATTGCCCGAAGCGAGGCCCACTTCCCATTCGAAGCGCTTTCCGGTCCGCGGCATCAGCCCCTGTTCGATGAAGAACAGTACCGCGTGACGCTCGATCGGCGTGAGCTGCGTGTTCAGGTTGAGCGACCAGGTGAAGTTGATCGGAATGTGGCGCCAATCAATGCCTAGGCTCGCGAAGCCGACCTCACCCATCATTGCGTGGCGGGCTTCATCCCACACCTGGCGGGTCATTTCCAGGTAGTAGTCCCAAGGTTTGCCGGGAGTCTCGGCAATGATGCTAGCCATCATCTCCGGCACGTCGATCTCGCGCAGCCGCTTGTAGAACATCATCAGCGTCTTGGCTTGCGCGGGAAATTGCTCATCGTACAAAAACGCCTCGGGGTTGACCCCGGCGTTATAACGGTCGTGGAATCGCTCGTCGCGCGCCGGGACCGGGTTGTACTGATAGCGATTCGCCGAATATCGGCGCGAGATCGGCGCGTCGCTCGCGGACTCGGCGCCGTGCATTCCCCCGGATGCTGCCAAACAACCATCGAGCGCCGCCAACCAATCGCTTGCGAGTTCGCGCGTCTGAGCATCGACTAGGCACTCGACG
>DASZPI010000879.1:0-4334 GCA_035550355.1 Pirellulales bacterium | reverse complement strand
TGGCATCGGCGATCGAACCGCTGTCGCAGGCTGCCGCGGGAGAGGTCAGCGATCTAGCTTCGCCGGTCGGATTCAGCGATTCAGAGCTGAAGGGACTTTTGGCCACGGTTGGTGAGACTGGTACCGGCAAAGGCGCAGGCGGCGAAGGTCCTGCCGCCGCAAAGGTTCAACCCAAAACGAAGACGCAGTTCCTCGGCAGTTCCAGCAGCGGGCAGCGGTTTGCGTTCGTCATCGACAACTCGGGAAGCATGAAATCGTCGGGGAAGTTCGACCTGGCTCGCACCGAGCTGTATCGCGCCATCTCGATGATGAAGCCTTACAACTATTTCTATGTCGTGTTCTACAGCGACCGACCGTATCCGATGTTCGAACCTGAAGTGGAAAAGGATATGGTTGCCGCCACGCCCGCCAATGTTCAGAAGCTATACCAATGGTTGGCGAAGATGGAGACCAATTCCGGGGGCAAGGCGCCGGATGCCGTCGAATTGTGCGTGAAGCTCAAGCCCGACGTGATCTACTTGCTCACCGACGGCAAGTACTACGGCAACCAGGTTGAAGACATCTCGCGTATGTGCAAGGCCGCAAAGATTCCCGTAAACACGATCGGACTGAAAACGGAAGAGGGCATCGAAGGCCTGAAGACGATTGCCGAGAAGACCGGCGGCCAGTTCTTGTACGTGCCGTGACGCGACGGCCGCTTCGCCCGTGCCGTCACGTGGCAACCCTCTCAGGCAAACAGCGGCTTCTGGCCGGTCGATTCAAGTACCGACATCCACAGATCGCCGTTGGGATCGACCTGGTATCGCTGCCGCACCGCAAGTGGCATCGGCACGTGGACAAACCGAGCATGCCAGCGGCCGACGATCATTTCGGTGCGCCCGCTCATGGCAGCGTGCACGGCGTTATGGGCCAATCGCAGACAGTACACGCTGTCGTAGGCGTTGGCCGGCACGCTGCGAATAATGTAGCTAGGATCGATGTACTTCAGGTTCAGCTCCAGGCCGGCTTTCTCGAAGTGCTCGGTGAGGCGATGTTTCAGGTACGCGCCGATATCTTTGAGCTTTGCGTTGCCCGAGGCATCGGTGCCGTGCCCCCCTGCCTCGACGACATCTTGCCCGGCGCCTTCGGCGACCACAATCACGGCATGCCCGCGCCGCTCGACGCGGCGTTGCACCTCAGCCAATAGGCCGTGTTCGCCTTCAAGGCGCATCGGCACCTCGGGAATGAGCACGAAATTGGCGTCGCTTTTGGCCAATGCCGCATAACAGGCGATGAAGCCCGAGTGGCGCCCCATCACCTTCACCAGGCCGATGCCATTGGGCGACGCCGCCGCTTCGACGTGCGCAGCGCGAATCGCATCGCTCGCGACCGAGAACGCGGTCTGAAACCCGAAGCTTTGTTCGATGAACATGATGTCGTTGTCGATGGTTTTGGGCACGCCGACCACGGCAATCTTCAGTCCCCGCTGGGCGATTTCGTGAGCGATCTTCAGCGCGCCGCGCAACGTGCCGTCGCCGCCAATGACGAACAGAATGTGAATGCCCATGCGTTCCAGGCAGTCGACGATTTCGCCGGGGTCTTGCTGGCCGCGCGAGGTGCCGAGAATCGTCCCGCCTTTCTCGTTGATCCGGCTCACCACGTCGGGCGTCAGGTCGAGCACGTGGCGGCCGTACTTGGCAATGAAACCCTGGTAACCATTGCAGAAGCCATAAACCTTCTTCACGCCGTACCGATGAAACAGCTCCATCGTCAGCGCGCGGATCACATCGTTGAAGCCGGGACACAGTCCGCCGCAGGTCACGATTCCCGCGCGGGTCTTCGAGGGATCGAAAAAGATTTTCTTTCGCGGTCCGGCAGGTTCGAATGCGGGCGCCTCGTGCACGGCGCTCTGCCGAGCGGCCAGGGCCGACACGCAGTCGTCGAACAGCACCTTGTCCCCTTCGTCGACATTGTGGAAGGTTTGGACGCGCTGCGCCAGCAAAGGAGCCATCGGCGAATCGATCCGACACGGTCCGAGGCATTTTACGGCCAGATCGGCAGCCCCGATCGTGTGCATGCCGGGCTCGTCACGCATCGTCGAGATCATGATTCCCTCGCGTTCAACCCGTCGTGCGCATTCCTGCAGCAATTCCTTGGACCGTCAGACGCAACAGAGCGCGGAGGCGATCGGCCGCGTCGCCTGCGGTGTCGGTGATGGCCCGCCGGCGACGCAGCAGCTCGATCTGCATCAGGTTCAGCGGGTCGATGTACGGGTTGCGTGCCTCGATCGACGCGGTCAACCAGGCTCCTGTGTTCGGCGACCCTGCGGTTAGCTCGATCAGCGCGCGTCGCGCGCGGGCGTGTTCCCCGGCGATCATTCCCCAAATGCGGTCGCGCAGCTCGGCATCTTCTACCAGCTGCGCATAGCGGCCGGCGATGTACAGATCGGCCTTGGCCAACGCCAGTGCGGCGTTGTCGATCGTTGCCTGAAAGAAGGGCCACCGCTGATACATCTCGGAAATCAGCTGCCATTCACTGTCGGATCGCTGGCGCGCGGCGGACAATGCCGCGCCGATGCCGTACCACGCCGGGATCAGCGATCGATTTTGCGTCCACGCAAACACCCATGGGATCGCGCGCAGATCGTCGAGCGTGCGCTGGCCACGACGCCGCGAAGGACGCGAGCCAATGGGCAAGTGTTCGATCTCGTCGATCGGCGTGGCGGCCCCGAAATACTCGATGAAACCGGGCTCATCGACCAGCGCGCGATACGCCTCGTACGATTCGTGTGCCAGACGCTCCATGGTGTCGAACCACGCGGGCTCGATCGCCCGGGCAGGCAAGGCGCTGGCCAGCAGCGTGGCCGTGGTGATCTGCTCGAGATGCCGATAAGCAATCTGCTCGTCATCGTAGCGTTCGGCCAATACTTCGCCTTGCTCGGTCAATCGCAAGCTGCCGTCGAGCGCATCGGGCGGAAGCGACATGATCGCGCGCGCCGCCGGTCCGCCGCCGCGCCCCAACGAGCCGCCCCGGCCGTGGAAGAACGTCAGATGCACGCCGCGCTCCTTGGCAACGCGATGCAAATCGCTTTGCGCTCGATACAGCGCCCAGCAGGCGGCCAAATAGCCGGCGTCCTTCGTGCTATCCGAGTAGCCCACCATCACAATCTGCCGCGATTGCTGGCGCGCCAAATGCGCGGCGTACACCGGATTGTCGAGAATCGCGGTCAACGTGGCCGGCGAACGCCGCAGGTCGGCTAATTTCTCGAACAGTGGAACGATCGGCAGTTGATCGGCGACAGCGGCAACGTCGGCGCCTGGCGGACCGTCGACCGCCTGCGCCCAACGCCACAGCCAGAGCACCGTCAGCACGTCACTGGGAGCGCTGGTCAGGCTGATCACGTGGCCGCCGAGACATGCCGGCCCGTATTCGCGCATGGCGCGCTGCAACAGGCGAAACAAGGCCAAGGCTTCGGTCGACTCGGGCGAGAGACCGCTGCGATCGATCTCGCGCCGCCACGGCATGCTCCGCGTCAGCACCGCTTGGCGATCGTCCTCGGCAAGCGAGGCGAAATCGTCGCATACGCCAAGCTTTGCCAGCAGTTCGGCCATCACGTCGGCGTAGCGACG
Organism: Pirellulales bacterium; assembly: GCA_035550355.1. Taxonomy (GTDB): domain Bacteria; phylum Planctomycetota; class Planctomycetia; order Pirellulales; family PNKZ01; genus DATAXP01. Next base: position 726 of record DASZPI010000879.1, on the reverse strand, counting down.
CGCGTCTTGCCGCACATCGAGCCGGTTCATGTGCAGTCCGAACACGCGTATTAAATCGGCCCAGCTGCGCAACTCGCCTGCGACCGTTGCTTGCGACGAGCGCGCGTCGAGCGTGCCGATCATCACTTCAACGTCGGCCAACAAGTCGTCGCCATCGCGGTACGCGCCGGCCGGCGGCTCGCCGCCAGACTCCGCACCAAGGGTCTGCTCGAGCCGCCATTCGATGGTTGCCAGCCAACGGCGGTAAACCTCGGCCGGGGCGATTGCTTCGATCGGAGCGGTCAGCGCGGGCCAGCGCGTGGCGCGCTCGGCGACCTTTGCACCCAACGGCGACGCTTCTTCGCCGCTGCGCTCGGCAAGGGTTAGAAAATCGAACAACTTGCGACAGTGGTCAAGATGACCGCGAGCCGCAGCACGGCGGAGCTCGAGGAGCGTCGCGGCAGTTACGTCGGCCGTCACATGGGGGTGGCCGTCGCGGTCGCCTCCGATCCACGAGCCGAACTTCAAAAACAACGGCTGACGAAACGGGGCGTCGGGATACGCGGCGGCGACCGCGCGCCGCAGATCGTCGTATACCTGGGGCACTACGTTCCACAGCCGTGGGGCGATCGTGAGACTGCGTCGCACTTCTTGCAGCACGGTCGGCCGCCAGGGGCGCAGGAATTCGGTTTGCAGCAGCACGGTGAGTTCGGTGTGCAGTCCGTGCTCGAGTCGCCGGCGCTCGCG
>DASZPI010000878.1:0-2014 GCA_035550355.1 Pirellulales bacterium | reverse complement strand
ACCACGGTTGCCGGTAGCCTGAAGCGTAATATTCGTAGACCTTAGGGCAAGATCGATGACGAACGCTTCCACCAGGCCGACGTCAATTTCTTTTGGGTCGATCAGCCACTCGCCGGTCAGGCCAAGAGGTGCCGAAGTTTCCACGTCGGTAGTATTGCCGACGACAAAGTTCTGGCCCGATGTTTCGATCTCACCGCCATTCCCGCCGTGCGCACCGCCCTTAGAAGTGATCGTGCCTGATACGCTTGTGTTGCCGTCCGACCAGAGGACGACGGTGCCGCCATTGCCGGTACCGGTCGCATCCGCGCGGATCGTGGCGTTGCCGACATTGGTGTTCTGGGCATGGGCGAGGCTGCCCTGCCCGTGCAAGCCGCCGCCGATTTGAATCGTGCCGCCGCCGGCGTCGCCCGAGGCGTTGATCGTCGCATGATCGGCAATGTTGATCGTGTTGCCGGTGACATTGACCGCGCCGCCGGTCTCGCCGTGATCGCTGCCCGATGTATCGAGCGTCCCGCTGTCGTTCACCGTGCCGTTGGCGCCGGCGTCGAGGTCTATCTCGCCGTTGTGGGAGGAGACCGTCGTCGCCTCGACCATGCCGGTGTTGTTGATGACATTGTCCTGGACGTTCTGCGCCGCGCGCGTGGTCAGGATGACACGACCGCCGGCGGCTTCGATCTGCCCGGAGTTGGAGACCAGCGCCGCGGCCACGCTGCCATGGTCGCCGGTTTTGGGCGCGCTGGTGACCGGCGCGGTGATTTCATAAGTGAGAAGATTGTCGCCGTTGAGATCGACGGTAAATGCCTTCGCGCCGCCGAGCACAACGGTGCCGAGATTGGCCTGGATCAATCCCTCGTTGGACACCTGCGGCGCGGACAGAACCACCGATCCGCCCTGATTGACGGTGATCGTGCCCTTGTTGTCGACGGACGCATTCGCGTTCGACGCGGGCTGGAAGGTATACTTGCCGTTCTTAAAATCGTCGTTGTTGATGTCGGATGTCGTGGCGATCAACGCGCCGACATTGATCTGACTGTGGCTGCCGAACAGGATTCCGTTCGCGTTGATGAGCCAGACATTGCCGTTGGCGAGAAGCGCGCCGTCGATCGTAGACGCGTTGTTTCCGGTCACGCGGTTGACGGCGATCGCGTTGCTGTTCGGCTGCACGAATTGGACCGTCGAGCCCGTCGGGATCGAAAAGCTGTCCCAATTGATCAGCGCCTTGTTGCTGGTCTGATTGACGGTGGTCTTGGAATTGGAGTTGTTGGTGATTGTCGCACTGCCGACCACGACCGTCGGGCCTGTCGGGCCGCCACCAGTCGGTGCGCCGCCACCCCCATGCGCCGCCGCGGTCGAGGCGATCACAGTGGACGCAACCAGCCCGGTTGTGGCCAGCAGCAAGCCATGTAGTATTTTCGAGTTGGGCTTGCTCATGGTTCTCTGTCCCAGATCGAGAACATGGCATGCGAAACAAGTGCCAGGACGCGCGCGTGATCGGCATCCCGCGCGCTGGCGGAAGCGTTTGCACAGCTTGCTGCAATGCGTGACAGCGGGAATTTGTGCATTTCGCACGCCCCCGCATTCGACAGATTTTTCAAGAACGCCCCCAAACGATCAGCGGCGCCCCCCGCGATCCTTAATAAAGAGTTTATTCGGACAGGTGCCGGCCGCGCAATCGGCAGTTGCCGACTGGGTTAAGAGGGCTATCTGCTATCCCACTGTTATTGTTTGCATTTCTTGACCACCGGAAGGGCAACTTCTTGAAATGCTTTTAATTGTAAAAATCAATTCAGAGTGGCGGTGCCGTCCGGATTCGTCAGCGCCCAAGGTCGTTGGCCACACGCGCCTCGATGAAATCGCGCACGAAAATCGTTTTGGGCGCGCGCCGCACGTCGTCGGGCGGGCCATATTGCTCGATGCGGCCTTCGTTCATCACCGCGACGAGATCGGCGAGCGCGAAGGCTTCTTCCTGATCGTGGGTGACGAAGATGGTGGTGATGCCCATGCGCTCATGCAG
>DASZPI010000877.1:0-17162 GCA_035550355.1 Pirellulales bacterium | reverse complement strand
AACGGCGTGCTGGCGGAATCCGGCGATTCGGGAGCCGCGCTGGTGGTTTGTGGGTGTAAAACAGCCGGAAAACAGAGCAACAGTGCTACTATTGCGCGCATCGGGTTTAGCAAGTCATCTATCCGCATTATGAAATCTGATACATGTGTGTACGGTTCGCGGGCAAGCCGGAGTTCGGCATGTAAATTGCAAATTTCTCGCCCCCGCTTCAAACAGTAATGCTCTAAAAACGTAGATTAAGAAAACCAAGTTCACTTCAAAAGGTGGTCTGAATGGCCGGTGCGATCGGGGACGGACCCCATGAAGCGAAGGAGCCCGTGGGGTCGAGACCGCTGGAAACGGCGCGGGCCAAAGAATCGCGCGTCGAGCGCCTGCTCGCCGAGTATCTCCGAGCCTGGGGTTTGCGAGACCCATCGACCATCGCACAACTTTGCCGCACCTGGGTCGACCGGGCTTCGGCCCAGTCGCCCGCCGAGGCCGGCAGCAATGTTTCGCTTACAACGTTGTACCGCGCCGCCATGCGCGAAGCGATTAACGATTTCGACGCCTGGAGCGATCATCTGGCTCGTATCGTCTTCCATGGGGCAACGCCCGAGCCGGGGGCGGCGGGGTTAGTCGCCCTTGAACTGAGCGCCTTGATCGACAAATACCCTCAAGCGCTGTTCGAATACGAAGCGGTGCCGGCCGAGATGCTCGAGCAACTTGCCCGCGCGCGGCGGCCGGTGGCGCCGCCCGTCGCGCCGACAACCATGCATCGGCAACTACTGGAACATCCCGCGACCAGCACTCGTAATGGCTGGTGGAAAGAAATCCTCGGCTCTTCAACCGCTCAGTCGCGACCCCGTTCGGGACAGTCGCAGGGATAACGATGGATCAGAATCGACGTTGGTCAGCTCTTTGGCCGCGGTTCGTGCTCGCAGCACTTACGGTGATCACGACCGCTGTGGGCGTGTGGGCGCTCATGCTGGCCCACCCTGACAGCGGCCCGATCGCTCAGTGCGTGCGACTAACGCTGTTTGCAGCCTTGTTCGTGTGGATTGCCTTTTCCTTCTGGACAGCCACCGCAGGTTTTCTGAGGCGCCTGCTACGCGGCAGCACGCCACTTGAGCCGCATACAAAATTGTCGAGGTCGGCGGCGCCCCGCGGCCGCACGGCGATCTTGGTGCCCGTGTACAACGAGTCTCCCCATCGAGTTTTTGCCGGTTTGCGGGCGATTTACGAATCGCTGCAGACCACCGGCCATGCCGGTGTGTTCGACTTCTTTGTGCTCAGCGATACGACCGACCCGGAAATCTGGCTGCAAGAAGAATGGACCTGGGCCCGGCTCACGCCGGCGTTCAACGGCGCCAGCCAGGTGTATTACCGTCACCGCCCCAAGAATATCGAGCGGAAGGCCGGCAACATTGCCGACTTCTGCGAGCGCTGGGGCTCGATGTACGAGTACATGGTGGTGCTCGATGCCGATAGCGTGATGAGCGGCGAAACACTGGTCGAAATGGTCTGCCGCATGGATGCCGACCCCCAGTTGGGCATCTTGCAAGCGCCGCCGATGCCGGTGAATCGACAGTCGCTGTTTGCCCGCTGCCAACAGTTTGCCTCGCGCGTCTACGGGCCGGTGTTCCTCGAAGGATTCACTTGGTGGGCCCAGACCGATGGCAACTACTGGGGGCATAACGCGATCCTGCGAATCGACGCGTTCATCAAGCACTGTGGACTTCCGAAGCTGTCCGGCTCGGGGGCTTTGGCGGGCGAAATTCTCAGCCATGATTTTGTCGAAGCGGCATTCATGCGCCGCGCCGGATACAAGGTCTGCATTGCCGACGATTTGGAAGGCAGCTATGAGGAATGCCCGCCGAACATGATCGCCTACGCTCAGCGCGATCAACGCTGGTGCCAGGGGAACATGCAGCATTTGCGTTTGGTGTTCGGTTGCGGCATGCACCCAGTCAGCCGGCTGCACATGGGCATGGGAGCGATGTCGTATCTTTCGAGCCCGCTGTGGATGGCCTCGATCTTAATGACATTCGTTTCTCTGCTTGGCGTTGAAGCCGCATCGGCCCCCGTGGGCGAGGCACGCTGGCCGTGGTCGGCCACGTTGTTTGCCGGCACGATGGCCATGCTGTTCTTGCCGAAGCTTTGGAGCTACTTGGTGCTATTGCGCGATCGCCGATTGCGTATCGCTTGCGGCGGCGCCAGAAAAGCTGCTTTGAGCATGCTTGTCGAGATGACCGTTTCGGTCGCCGTGGCGCCGATCATGATGGTGTTCCATACCACCTTTGTGATTTATACGTTCCTGGGCAAGAAGGTGCAGTGGTCGGCACAAGAGCGTGATGAGCAAGGGTTAGCCATCGGGGCAGCGTTGCAGGCTCACTGGAAGCAAACCGTCGGCGGCTTGTCGGCTGCGTTGTTTACCTATGCCGTTGCGCCGGAAATGCTGCTTTGGCTGTCGCCGGTGCTGGGAGGGCTGATTCTCTCGATTCCGATCTCAGTGATGCTCAGCAGCGTGCGCATTGGCCAGGCCTTGGCGCGCCGCGGTTTGTTGGCGACTCCCGACGAAACCGAGGTGCCGCTCGTGCTCAAGCGTCATCGCCACTTGCTGGCACTGACCCCGGCGAAAGAGTTGACCGACGGGCGTGGTATGTTCCGCCGCGTGTTGGCCGATCCCGCGTTTCTCGCGCTGCACCGCTCGATCTTGCGCGCCACCGATGGCGACCGGCCCATCGACCCACTTACGGTCCGCGCTGCCGAGCGCCAATTGCTCGCCGGCGGTCCGGCACGCGTTGCCCTGGAGCATCGCAAGGCAATCCTCTCGAATTCCGAGGCATTGAAGAACCTGCACTTCTTCGCCTGGACGTCGACGCGAGGCGAAGAACGCGAATAGCCGCTGCGACACGCTGCCGAGCGGCAACGCAAGATCGCTTGCCGGCTACATGGCGATCAACACCGCAGTTGCCTTCCGCTGCAAGCGCCGGAACTGCTGGAACACGTCGTTAAAGGCATCGGCCACCACAGGGCCGAACTGCTTGACTTGCTCCGATTCGATGATCGATCGGGTGCCGAGAATGCGCTCGAGATGCTCGCCGGTTCTGTGTCACGCGACTCTGCCAGCTTGGCCATGACCGTGAGGTCGCCGGTAGCAACGACCTCTGCGATGTTGCACCGCGACTTCGTTCGCCCATAATAAGGATCACCCCCGCCAGGAATCACCTCCATGCTTCTGACCCGTTGGTTCATACCGTTCGCCGGCCTGTTATCGATCTGCCTCTGCGCTTCGATCGCTGCGTCGGGCGAGCGCCCTGCTTTGCCCGAGGGGTGGACCACCGATTCGCCACGGGCCGAAATCTGTCCCAAGTTCGCCTACCAGCCAACCGGCGGCGCCGACGGCCAGGGCGCATGGATCATCGAGGCCGACGGTCGCACCGGCGAGCATGGATGGTTTCAAACCACCCGGGCGGTCGAGGGGGGCAAGTACTATCATTTCAGCGTGCTGCGCAAGGCGAGTGGCGTCGAGTCGCCGCGTCGCAATTGCGTGGTGCGAATTTTGTGGCGCGACGATCGCGATCGGCCGGTGTTGCGTGATGAGCCCGGCCCTGAGGTGCGCTACAACCGCGGATTGCCCCGGGCCGAGGCCGAGTTTCCTGCCGACGGTCCGGTTGATGAACACGGTCGGACCCTCGTTTCTGACACCTATCGCGCTCCGACGAAGGCAACCCGCGCGATCATCGAACTGCGCATGCAGTGGGTCGACCTCGGTCGAATTGAATGGAGCGGCTTCAGGTTTGAGCCGACCACTCAGCCTTCGATTCGCAAAGTTCGTTTGGCGACGATTCATTTTCGGCCCAAAGGGGCAACCCCTGAGGAGAACTGCCGCGCGTACGAACCATTGATCGAAGCGGCCGCAACGCAGCAGGCCGACTTGGTAGTGCTCGGCGAAACGCTGACGAAGAATGGAGCCGTGACGGTCGAACAGTCCGCCGAGCCAGTCCCGGGCCCGTCGACGAATTACTTTGCAGCGCTCGCGAAGAAGCATCGCATGTACATCGTTCCGGGTCTGTATGAGCGCGACGACAACGTGATCTACAACGTCGCGGTGCTTATCAACCCCGACGGCAAGATTGTCGGCAAGTATCGTAAAGTCACACTGCCGCGCGGCGAGGTCGAATGGGGCGTGCAACCTGGCGACGACTATCCTGTGTTCGACACCGAGTTCGGCAAAGTGGGCATGATGATCTGTTACGACGGCTTTTATCCTGAAGTTGCCCGGCAGCTGACGATCAACGGCGCCGAGATCATCGCGTTTCCGGTCGCGGGTTGTAACCCGCTATTGGCCGCTGCCCGGGCCTGCGAAAATCATGTCTACGTGGTCAGCAGCACCTACACCGATGCTGGCAGCTCGTGGATGCTCTCAGCCATTTGGGGGCACGATGGCCGGCCCTTGGCGCAAGCCTCGGCCTGGGGCACGGTCGCGGTCGCCGAAGTCGACCTCTCGCAGCGCGTGCGTTGGCCAAGCCTGGGGGATTTCCGCGCTGAAATGAACCGTCATCGACCCGACTGGCCCGGCGAAGCATTACCGACGATTAAACCCCGTATGGCAACCGCCGAATAAATCGCTGCCGTGCGGACGTGAGCGGGAAACAACGTGCCGCATTCCGACGATCACGAGTTCGAGTATGGCATCAGGATCTCACCGACGGCGCCGAGCCCCGCGATCTGTCTGAAGCCACCATCGGCAACGGCTTGTCCCAGACGCGTCACGGCGCGGAGGTAACCATCGCTTACCCTGCCGCCGGTCATCTGCCGCGCTAGGTCCTGGCAGAGCACGTCGGCGGCTTGGGTGGTCACTTCGTCGCCTTCGCGCGCGGCGTATAAGCTGGTGCAAAGCATTACGATTGCCGCCTGCACACGCCCCGACAACTCAGCCATGCGACATTGCCGGTCGGCCAAAGCGAGCTGATACTTCCGCATTACGCCGCTGATCTCAAGCGGAAATCGCTGCAGGCGATCGGTCGCAAACTCCGCGTGGGCTCTTAGCACGGAAGGCATTGGCGGCAGGGCGGGTTTGGGATGACGGCGCAAACGTTCCGCAGCGAACCACTTCGAGTACTGCCACAGTGGACCTCGCAGCGCGCTTAAGTGCGCCGGGTTCATCATATTCGGCTTCTTGATACCGGCTTCCGCCAACGCGCGTCCGATGGGCTCGAAGAACTGCATGCCGTGCTGTTTTACCAGCGATTTGAAGAACGCCATGCCGAGCATCTCGCCCTCGCCCTCGTAGATGCACGGTGCGAGGAACTCATGCACATTATCACCGAACAAGTGACCATGCAGGAACGCGCGGCCGCCGTGCGTCTTCATCATCAGCTCGATTGCGGCTTCCTTTTGTGCCTCGCTGCCGAAGATTTTGGCGATGATGCATTCCATTTCGCCACGATAGCCTTGATCGATTAGTTGCGAACACCAGGCAACCAGCGCGTCGGCGCCAACAATGAGCGCAGCCAACCGACCGATGCGTCGGCGCACGAGCTCGCGCGAGGCGATTTCCTGGCCGTAGGTGCGGCGGAAATGCGCCCAAGGCAACATGCTCGCCAGCATCAGCCGCATACTCCCAGCCGCCGTCGCGCAGAGCGCGACGCGCCCGAGATTGAGCCCGTGGTAGGCGATCGTCAGGCCGTCTCCACGTTTGGGAGCGAGCAGGTTGCCCGCGGGCACACGAAAATCGCGAAAGATGATGCCGTAATTGTACGCGTGCTTCAGGGCGTAAAGGCCGTACTTCTTGAGTTCGAAATGCTCATTCTCCGCATCGGGCAAATCAACGATCAACACGGCGGGGCGGTTCTCGATGAGACACACCAACCCGATGGTCCGCCCCGGGCGCACGTTTGTGATGAACAGCTTCTCGCCATTGACGACGTAATCGTCACCGTCGCGCACTGCCGATGTCCGCAGCGCTGTGAGATCGCTCCCCGCTCCCGGCTCGGTTAATGCGAAGGCGCTCAAACGTTCGCCGCTGGCAAGCTTCGGCAACCAGCGCTGGCGTTGCTCGGCGTCACCAAAGGTGCGCACCGGATCAACCGCACCAATGCAGCCATGTACGCTGGCCATGCCGGCGACCGTGGGATCAACCGTGGCCATGCGGGTCAGGTAGCGGGAAAAACCGCTGAAGGCGGCGCCGCTTCCGCCGTAGGCGCGATCGACGAGCAGTCCCCAGTAACCGGCTGAGCCAAGCTCATTGAACACCTCGTCAGCGATCTTGCCCTGATCGTTGAACAGCGTGCGCGCCTCGCGATGTCGGCGGACCACGGCGAGCGAGTCGTCCATCACCTTCATTGTCTCCGGTGGTGTGGACGAATCCGTAGAAGTAAATAAATCGATCGGCACGCCGACGTCCCACACCGCCCGATGCGCAGGGCTAGCCGTGGTTTGGTACTGCGGCGCGAACAACGCCTCGACCTGGTCGTCGGCTTTGTCGATCGCCCCGGTGCGCTCGGCCTCTTCCTGGCTCTTGCCGCCCAGCTTCAGTGCGGTCTCGGCGAACGATTCCTTTTCGACTGATTCGGCATCGGCCACCCGGCTGTTCATGCAAACCTCCTCGAGGAACTCGATACATCTGAATTCTATACTATGGCCTGTGGCCGGGCGCACCGTGGTCGGCGACGCTTGACGCTGCGAATGCGGAGGTTGATGATTGGAGCTTCCCATACCTTATTTGCGGTACAACAGATCCCGATGACCGACGGCAATAGCGGTGAAGGCATTTCGCCCGACGATTTACCCCCCGGAGAAAGCGGCAGCCCGGCCGAGCCACCTCCGGTGAGTGCTCGTGTGCCGCCGCACGTAGCACGCGGCGTATTCAGCACCGGGGTTGCCGTCTTCACCGGTCCGACCGAATTCGTGCTGGACTTCGTGTTGCGCTTGGGCGCGCCGCATCAAATCGTCGCGCGGGTTGTGGTGTCGCCGCTGGTCGTGGGCCAGTTTATCGCCGCGCTGCGGGAAAACCTGTCGATGTACACGGGCCGATTCGGTCCGCCGCCGTCGTTGCCGGCCATTGCCCATCCCATCGGTGGAGGTCAGCCAGGCAACGCCGAAGACTTTTATCACGAGCTAAAGCTCGCTGACGAACTGCTTAGTGGCGTGTACGCCAACGCTGTGATGATCGGACACACACCCTCAGAATTTTGGTTCGATTTCATCACGAATTTTTTTCCGCGGTCGGCAGTGTCATGCCGCGTGTTCATGACCGCGCAGCAAGTGCCGGGGCTACTCGACACGTTGGTCACGAGCTTCGAAGCCTTCCAGCGACGGATTTCGGGCGAAGGGCTCGAAGGGCCACCGCCAAGCGAGTGATCGATCGTCACGTTCGGTTTACCAGGAAAGCTCCATGGGAACGATCTACCTCTGCGCACGTCCGGTCCGCTTCGTGCTGCATGCTTTGCCGTTGCTGGTTGCCTTCGGGCTAGCCAATTCCGTGGCGGTCGCCGAGACACGCCGCGATCCGCGTACGTGGATTCTCTGGCGATGCGGCCCGATACCGTTTCCGAACGAGATGAAACCGTCGGTCCCGGAACTGTCGCGCGAGGCCGCAATCGACTTTGGTCGATTCGGTGAAGAACTACGAATCGTGCTGCCGACGACCGATGCATTACCCTCGGTCGACGATGCGGCCGTGCGGCGGATGGCGGAACTGATCGCCGAAAAAGCTCCGCGCGCGAAAATCATCGCGGCCCCGAAACTGTCAGATGAAGATTGCAAGGCAACGCTGTTGCTCCTGGGCACCGTTGACAGCAATCCCTGGATTAGAAAGGTGCTGGGCGATCGGTCGGCAGCACTGTTGGCGGACGTGCGGCCGAAAGGTTACGCGATCACCCACGTCGACGGTCCTTTCGCTCCCGGACAGCAATGCATCGTGGCTTGCGGCGCCGATGGCGCAGGCGCGTGGGCGGCTGCCGAGATCCTGGCCTACTCGATCCATCCCGACAAAAAGGAGCTCGGCACGCTGCGGAATTGGCCGGTCGAGCTGCCCTTGGGAACCTATTGGCTGCCGTTCACGGCGCGTTACACGCTGGATGCGGATCGTTACGAGATTCGAGCGCGAACAGAACCGGACCCACCCAGGCCACGGATTCCGTTTGGCGTGCGCATCTGGGGCAGTCCGATGCCGACTCTCGAATCGTATCAGCGCGTGATCCGCGCTCTGGCTCGAACGGGTATGAACACCGTGGTCGTGCAAAGTGGTGGTTGGGTCGATGTCGCAAACGCGCCGGCACTGTTCACCAAAGCACTCGACATTGCCTGGCAGGAAGGTCTGTACACAATCCTGTATGTCGGCAATGAAGAGTTGGCGCATCTACCGGCCCCCTTGAGCGACGCCCATCGCGCGGTCGTACTAGCGACGAAGGATCACCCAGGGCTGCTTGGTTGGCATTTGTACAATCAGTTGGCGGCAAAGCTCTCCGAAGAGCAGCGCAACATGGTTCGCGAGCAGCTTGCTTGGTTACGATCGGTCAGCGATAAGCCGATCGGCAACGAGGTGGTGTGGGGACACAATCTGATCGCGATTCCCGAGGACAAACAACAATTAATGAGCGACCTGCAGCGCTGGGGCAACGACACGATCGCCACCGATTACGCGCCGATCGGCGGCTGGACACGAGAGCCTGTCCTCGCGAATTGGGAGTTGCGCCTGCGCGAGCTCGAAAAGCTCGGCATCAAAAGCGAGGCGGTGCTCCAGGCACACGTACCATTCCTCGAACCGACTGTACCCAGCCGTGAAGCGTTGAGGAACCAGTATTGGTGGGCATTGGCCGGAGGCGCCAAAGGTTTCTTTATCGAAACTGCCTACTTGTTTACGCATTTTTCGGTGCGCGGGTTGTTGTCGTGGACGGGCGAACCGCTGACGGACGGCCGGTACGACGAGGTTTGCGAACTGGCTGCGATCACACGCAAGCTGGAAGCGGCGATCGCTGATTCGGATCCGCTCGACGAATCCGAAGCGAGCGAAACGGGAATTGCCCTGGTCCGTTCGCGCCATGATGTTGCTTTACGCATGCGCCGCAATGCCGCAGGCACTGTTTACGCGATACTGATCAATGGCGCGCTCGAGGCCGAGGCAACAGTGCGCATTACCGCCGCCGGTTCAAAGGCGGTGTACCGAGTGGCCGATCTCATGACCGGTTCCGACCGAGGGCGTCTCGATGCGGATCGTCGAATGATCGTAAAGCTGCCCGCGGGCGGCGGCGCTGTGTTTCGGCTGGAAACCACCGGCAGACCGAAGTAGCGCCCGCTACTTCCGATGCTTCCAGTCGATGCCCGACATGCTGGCCAGTGCCAACTGCAACGCCTGCGTGCCCGAGCGCGCGTGACCTTGCGCTGCCAACGCAATGTATAACTGCTGCGCCAACGCCAGCCCCGGCATCGACAGCCCCATGCGGCGCGATTCGTCGAGCGCGATCGACATGTCTTTGATGAAATGCTCGACGTAAAACCCCGGGTCAAAATTGTTGCCGATCATTCGGGGCCCGTAATTCGCGAGCGACCAACTACCGGCCGCTCCGGGACCCACACTCTTAAGCACCGTCTCCAAATCGAGCCCCGCGCGATAGCTGTACAGGAGAGCTTCGCACACGCCGATCATGCACGTGGCAATCAGGATCTGGTTTGCCATCTTCGTGTGCTGGCCTGCGCCGGCTGGACCTTGATGAACGATGGTCTTTCCCATCACTTCAAAGCAGGGCATCAGCGCCTGTACCACCTCGGCATCGCCGCCGACCATGATCGACAGCCGAGCTTCGCGGGCGCCGATATCGCCGCCCGATACCGGAGCATCGACACTGTATACGCCCTTCCGCTTAGCAGCCTCGGCGATCTCGACGGCCAGCGACGGTTGGCTGGTAGTCATATCGCAAAGGATGGCCCCAGAGCGAGCGCCGGCCAGTGAGCCGTCGGCGCCTAAAGTCACCGCGCGCACGTCGGCCGGATATCCGACGATGGTGAAGATCACGTCGGAGCTTTCGGCCACCTGCTTTGGAGAATCGGCCCACTTGGCGCCCTTGGCCAAAACCTTGTCGGCGCGTTGCTTTGATCGATTGTAGACCGTTGCCGAGTATCCCTTGTCGATCAGGTGTCCGCACATGCTCGAACCCATCACGCCGGTGCCGATCCAGCCGAGACGCGTCTTGCCCGGTTCAATTTTGGGAATGGCCAACTTGGATATCCTTAGTCGAGTGATGTCGCTGCAGAGAAGCAATCCATGGAAATGAGCTGATGATCGGCTTACCAACGATGCTCAGGCCGAGTCAAAATTTCGCTGAGCACGATCGCATCGCGGACCGATTGCGGGCTGCGCAAGGCCGCGGCAATTGCGTCGGCAGGCACAGATTGTTGTGGCTCGGCCGACGCGCCGACCGCGGTCACACTGGCTTGCGCGGCATTGGGCGCGAGCGTGCCGACCGAACGGTTGAAGTCCTGGCCGATCTGCGTGTCAAAGGCTTGCTCGTGCGTGCTGAGCGTGCCGACGCGCGTCGCAAGGTGCCGACCGCTGATGTGATCCTCGAACCCGCCGGGCGCCAACCGATCGGCTGGCTCGGGCAATTGTTTCGCCACTGGCGTTTTGCCAGGCTGCTTCGCGGCTTTCGATGTCGAACGCTGCAAGGGAGCCGGTTTCGGCGGCAGCTCGACGTTGATTCGCGGACGCTTCGATGGAAGAGGCGGCGACGGCAATTGCGGGGCAGCGGTCCCCTTGCGCTCGGCGGCGCGGCGCAAAAACTCTTCGACTTCATCATGTAACTGTTGCTGCCGCGGGTTCGCCTTCTCGACCGGCGGCATTTTCGGCGGCAGCGGCCGGGCCTCTGGCGGTTTGGGCTTTTGCTGGGCCTTGCGCGCGGCGCTGACGATCTGGTTGATGATCGAATAGCCGATAATCACCAGGAACACCCCGACCTTAATCAGCGCCTCCCAATCGCCCGCCGCAAATAGGTTCATGTGGCCGGACTCCGCTGTTGCCCGTTGCGACTGGTGTGCCCGGTGCCGGCAATGGCGGATCGCATTTCGGTATCGGCCTGAACATTGCGGAGCTTGTAGTAATCGAGCACGCCGAGCTTCTTGGAATGAAACGCCTCGGCGATTCCCGCCGGAATTTGCGCCTCGGCCTCGACCAGCTTGGCCCGGCTTTCCTCGATCAGCGCCATATTCTCTTGCTCTTGCGCCACCGCCATTGCTCGGCGACCCTCGGCATTCGCACGAGCAACGCGGGTATCGGCTTCGGCCTGGTCGGCTTGCAACCTCGCACCGATGTTGTCGCCCACGTCGATGTCGGCAATGTCAATCGACACGATCTCGAATGCAGTTTGTGAATCGAGACGCCGGGCGAGCACGGCCTTGGAGATTCGGTCGGGGTTCTCAAGCACATCGCTATGCGAAGCGCTCGATCCGATCGCGCTGACGATGCCTTCGCCTACACGGGCGATGATCGTTTCTTCCGTCGCGCCGCCGATCAACTGATTCAGGTTCGAACGCACCGTCACTCGGGCACGCACCTTTAGCTGAATGCCGTTTTTGGCCACGGCGTCGAGCGATTCGCGCCCGCTGGAGCGCCCGGGGCAGTCGATCACTTTAGGATTCACGCTGGTGCGCACCGCTTCGAGCACGTCGCGCTCGGCAAGGTCAATGGCCGTGGCGAGCTTGAAATCGAGCTCGATGGTCTTGGCTTTACGAGCGGCGATCATCGCCTGAATGACACGCGGCACGCGACCTCCCGCAAGATAATGTGCCTCGAGCGCCTTGCTGGTGATGCCGGTCTCCTCGCCCAAACCTGCCTGCACAGCCATGATCTTTGAACGCACGATGACGGTCGGATTGACCTTGCGAAACGTCATCCCCAGCAGATCGAAGATCCCGATGCCGGCGCCGGTCGTGACCGACTGAATCCAGAAGCGAAAGTAGCGCGTAAAGATGGCAATGAACACCAGGATCGCGATGATCGCCATGATCAACAGCACGATCCAGATAACATTGCCCGGGCCAACTTGTGCTAACAGCTTCATGAATTCCTCGTCGAGTAATCCCGCGGCGCATCGTCGGATGCAATTTTGCGGTCCGCGGGCTCTAATCGTCCCTGGAATCGTCTCTCGACCCCGAAGGGTTGTCAAGCAATGGTTCGTTGAATGGGTCGAGCCCGAGCGATTCGATTGGGCGGGAGAGCGGATCGCCGGCTTCGATTGGCGAAATCACGTCGTCGGTCGGACGCACCACGACCCGACTGCCGCGCACTTCGACAATCTTCACCACATGCCCGGGTTCGATCGCAACCCCTTCGCTGACGGCATCGATCACCTGGTCGCCGACTTCGACTGCACCGCTCGGCATCATCAAAGTTTTGGCTACGCCGCGCTTGCCGACGAGGTTTTTCAGCGAGCGGCGCAGATCGTTGTCGGGCAGCACCTCGTCGCCGGTCGGCACATCCAACAGCAGCCGACGTCCCATGGGCGTGCGGGGCCAAATGCGGATGGCAAGCCCGAGCAAGCCAGGAACGGCGAGCACCACGATGCCGATAAGTCCCAGGCCGGTCCAGGCCCCGTAGCTGAAACCCATCCATACGCTGCCGGCAAGGGCCGCGAGCGACATGAGGCCAATCAACCCACCGCTGGGCAGGAACAATTCGAGCACGGCCAGCGCCAGCCCGACGCACAACAGAAAAACCGCCCAGACAATCGGGTCCATTCCACCAGTATAGGGTCCGAGCGGTCGAATGACGAATGACCACCGTGTGGAAGCGGCGAGGTGCGAGCACCGCGGTAATGCTGCGCTGTAGCGCTTGGTTCACCCGAGATCAGAAGCAGCGGCCAACGCTGCACGCTTTTAAATCACGGGGCGAACGATCACGCGATTGGCGCGGGCCTGCACCACCACAACCTGCTGCCCGCGATCGATAAACTCGCGGTCGGCAAGCACATCGATCAGCTCATCGCCGATGCGCGCCTTGCCGGCCGGCAACAGCGGAGTAACCGCGACGCCTTGCTGGCCCACAAGATGCTCGAATCGCGCGGTCGCTTCGCGCTGCGAGATTTCCGATAATTCGTCGCCCGAGGGCGGGGCCAGCAGCATACGATTGAACATCGGCGCGTGCGGCAACAAACGATTCATGGCCACCGCAGCGACCAGCGCGGCAACCCCCGCCCCGACCACTACCGAAAGTGTCGTCCGCAGGTGGGCAAGCTGGTATTCGTTGTGCGGAAGAATAAATGTCTGACTGGCCAGCACCAGCGCAGCGATCACCATCAGCCCGCCGCTCAACCCGAAGACCGCGACCCCCGGAAACACGAACACTTCCATCAACAGACACACAATCCCAGCCAGGAACAGCACCGCCTCCAGCCAGCCGGCCGTGCCTCCCAAATAGGCGCTCCAGAAGTACAGCAGGAAGCAAAGTGCCCCCACAATCCCCCCGAGACCGACGCCCGGCGATTGCAACTCGGCATACAATGCCGCCCCGCCAAGGAACAACAGAAACCAACTCACTCCGGGTGAGTTGAGCGCATCGATCAGCGTCGTGACCCAACTGGGTTCGAGTAATTGCGGATCGTGCTCGAGATGATACAGCGATTTGAAGTCAGCAAAGTTTTCGACGACCGCGCTGGCCAGCCCAAGTTCCTCCGCCGCATGGCCATCGACATGCAGGGCATGCCCTGGACGGGTAATTTCGTCCTCTTTGCGCCACAAATCAGGTTGAGCCTCCTCGCGCTGACGTGCCGCGAGCTGTTCGTCGGTCATAAAATCGACCAGCCCATCGGTCTTGCGCACGCAGCGCCAAACGGTCAGCTTCGGATCGATCATGGCCGCGGCGAGCGCGGGATTGCGCGATTTTTGCTGGCAGATTTCGTCGAGCGCCGATTCGATGGCTTTCACTTCGTCGTCGGAGATATCGGCTGCTCCGGCGCCGCCGAGAGTGGCCGAAGGATGCATCACGATTTGATCGCAGGCCAAGGCGATGAACGCAGCATCGCCGCGCGCTTCACCGGGAATGTAGGCTACGGTCCGCTGCTGCGAGCTTTCCAGCGAGGCAAGGAAGTTCGCCAGATTCATGCTGTCGGTCGGCGAACCACCGGGACTGTCGATCCATAGGCATAGAAAATTCAACGACTGCTCACGAATCTGACTGCGCAGCAGGGTTTGCAAACGGTTCATCGCCTCGGGCGTAATCGGCCCCTTGACGTAGAAGCGCGCGGCGCGCCATTGGCCATCCAGCGAGGGATCATCTTGCAGCGCCTCGCGAGGCAGTCGCCAGATTTTGGCCACGTCGGCACGCTCGGTGGCCAGATAACTGACAAAACCCAACTCGCGTCCTTGCCGGCCGGTGAACAGGCCCGGCTTACCGGCGGGCTTTACCACCTTCGACGACTGAAACGATTTTTGCTTTCGAAGTTCGTCCAAACGCGACGCGAGCACGAACTCGCGGCTAACATCGGTTTCGACCTCGAGCACTTCGACGCCGGCGTCGAGCATGCCCAAGGCGAGGTCGGCTGGAACTGTCTTACGACGGTTCGCGATTTCGATGTACGCGTTGCGCATCGGCGGACTAATCGATGACTCGAACTTGCCCGCCTCGCCGATCTCGGCCTCGGGTCCCATGATGATTTCGTCGCACGCCATGGCGATCAAAACGTTGTGCCCGGTGACACTCGACGGCAAGAACGCGACCGTCGTCGCTCCGTTGAGCGAGTCGCTCGAAAGAAACCGCGCCAGGTCGTACGCCTGGCCAAACTCGGTGCGGCCAGTGCCGATTTCCAGCACGAATACCGGCCATTGGCCGTGCTGCTTGGCTTGGCGAACCGCGATATCGACTGCGTGTCGGATGCGCTGATCGACCTTGTCGGTCACCGCGCCGGGAATACGCAGGAATTTTCCGACGCGCGGTTGGTTGTCAGGTCGATCCGAGCGAGGTGCCGCTGCCGGCTCGGCAGGTTCGTCGGCACGCAGCAGCGGGCCGGGGAGCAGGCGCGGTAAACTCAAGCTAATTGACAAAGTCGCCAGGCCAAGCAGCCAGCGACCGACCTGCCGGCTCCAACAGAGCCCGCGCGAATCAAGCGAGCGCATTGCCATGGCCCGTGAATCCATTGCATGCGACGACCCGCCGAATGCGCGTCGCAAGTGCCTAGCATGGTTGATGTTTCGACGCTGTGATTATAGACGCCAGGCAAGGGGCGTCAAATTCGCCCCGGCCAGCACACTGCGAACGTTATGCAGGCAAGTGACTTGCGCAGCGGGGCGCCTTTTGAGCAAGCGGCCGCAGCGGATAAACCGTCCCAAAGCGCCGGACTCTCGCTCAGCGGCGCGGCGGCATCACCAGCGGTCGCTCAACCTGTCCGCCGGTCGGCAATCCCGGGCGTTCGGCAGCCGCCGTGGCGGCCGGATCCTCGACGACATGCTTCCAGAAGGGCGGCGTCGGCGGGGCGACGAAGTTGCGCGTGAATTCGAGCAACCGGTCGACCATCGCATTCTTCTTAATATCGCGTAGCGCGTACACGTCGGTCACTTTCTTCCGCGGCGAGTCGTCCTCGGGCTGGTAGATCTGAATCGCCAGCGGCGTGAGGTCGGTATCGCTGAGCACGACTTCCACCTTGCGGAAGTTTTGAGCGTCGCGGCCGAACTTAGGGAACGCCTCGAGCCAGACTTGCCCTTTCACCTCGGCCGGCGTGGTGATGCGCATCCAGTAGCGCTGCTTGAGCTTCTCGGCCTCGACGCCAAATACGAACGGCAACGGTCCGTCGCTAATCGCCTTGCCTTGCATATCGGGCGGCAGCCGCAGCTCTTTCACGGTCTTGGTGCTGTAGTCCTTCACATAGATCGATTTGCCGTCGCAGACCCAGTAGTCGCCTTCGTCCGACTTTTTGCCGTCGATCGCAACGATGTGGTACATCCCCTTGTCGGGTTTCGAGAACTTCAGCTCGCCTTCGCTAATTGCTTTGCGATGCGGAGGCGATTGCACCCACACGGCGTTGTACTCGTACTTTGTAAAGCCGCAGCTAAACGTCTGGATCAGCCCGCTATGGTGTTCCCAGGCGCGTAACAGCAGGTCGAGGTTCGCTTGCTCTTGAGCCGAGAGAACGAACGGCACCTGAGGAGCAACAGGTGGCGGCAGCGGGCCTTGCACCGGCGGTGGAAGCGTTTGACCAGGGGCCAACGGCTGGGCGGCCGTTTCGCGCGGGCAAAGGCCCGCGGTAACGATCGCGATCAGAACTGACAATAAACACCGGCGCGGCACCATGCGTCACCCTCCCTGGTTACAGCATCGACAGGCGGCGAATTGTAGCAATGCGTCGGACATGGCCATAGACCAGCTTCGGGCCGATTGGGTATGTTTGGCGCTCTGAAGAAGAGCGCTGGCTGGGAATTGCATGCGAAACGTGCTGCGCGTGGCAACGTGTCAGTTTTCGGTCGAGGCCGACGTCGCGCGCAACCTGGCCGAAATCCTGCGACTGATCGCTGACGCGGCTGCTAGCGGCGCTCGCGTGGCTCATTTCCCCGAAACGGCGCTGTCAGGGTATGCCGGTTTCGAAGTCGCCGACGTTCGCCAACTCGATTGGTCAGCCCTGCATGAAGCAACGTCAAAAGTCTGTCAGGCAGCGCGCGACGCGAACCTGTGGGTGCTGCTCGGCTCGACGCACCGCCTCACCGACCAGCACCTGCCGCACAACTCGGTGTACGTGATCGATGACCACGGCCAGATCGTCGATCGGCACGACAAGCGGTTTTGCACCGGGATGGCCGATCCCGAACCAACGCTCGACCATCTTTCCTACACGCCGGGCGACCATTCGACCGTGTTCGAGATCGACGGCTATCGTTGCGGTATTGGCA
This sequence comes from Pirellulales bacterium, assembly GCA_035550355.1. Taxonomy (GTDB): domain Bacteria; phylum Planctomycetota; class Planctomycetia; order Pirellulales; family PNKZ01; genus DATAXP01. The sequence continues at coordinate 311 of DASZPI010000877.1, read as the reverse complement.
TCTGTTACGAGTACCGCTTTCCGGAAATCTATCGCGACCTGAAGCGCCAAGGGGTCGAGGTGTTGTTTCAATCGTTCCACAACGCCCGGCGCGACTATCGCACTTACCACTATCGCAATCTGTGGCGCGAGCTGGTGCCGGCGGTGATGGTCGCCCACGCTTCCACTAATTTCTTTTGGACCAGCGCCGTGAACAGCGCGACCAAGTACTCGCTGTGGGGCAGCTTTTTTGTGCGCCCCGATGGTCGCGTGGTTGCCAAGCTGCCAGCTCACAAGGCGGAAGCGCTGATCAGCGACGTCGATGCCAGTCTC
>DASZPI010000876.1:0-2308 GCA_035550355.1 Pirellulales bacterium | reverse complement strand
TGCGCCGTGGCGACTGCCGGAGGCTGCGACGGCGCGTTCGACGACTTAAACACCAGCGGAAACCAGAACCAGCCGGCTACCAACACCAACGACGCTAGCAGAGCCGCCTTTTTGCGGTTTGCTTTCAGCTCGCGTTGAAGTCGCCGTCCAAGGTTCTGCACCGCACCGTCCTCGTAGATCGTGCCACACCCTGAGGAGATAAGGGCACGTCCTGTTATCGACAAAGCAACGAGGTTACCTAACCCGAACTCTCCGGATTATCGGCAAAGATTGCCAGCGTTAGCTCGCTTTGCACCAATCCCGGATCCCCAGACGCCTCGATGCTTAGCTCGTCAACCCAAACTTCTCCCGCCATTGCATCGATCTGCGCCAGCAGCTTGCAAACTTCAGTCAGTGTGCCCCGGCAACCAAGTCGTACTCTAAGGCATTGCAGCGACGCCAGCTTCGTCGATGGCTCGGGAACAAAACGTGTTGTTTGCACGCCGGCATCCTTCGCCATCTCGGCGAGCCGCCGCATCATGCTAGCGATCTGTGCCGGATCGCCAGCAATCGGTTCATGCTGCTGAACGTATGTCTCGGCTTCGGAACATCGCGTCATCGCGAGTTGCAGCCGCGCTTCGATCTGCGGCGCGGTATCGATCAAATCCAGCTCGCGTCGCATCGATTGCCGTAGCTCGTGGATCTTTCGTGTCTCGGGCACGAAGTCCCACCACACATAGGCGCTGGCTGCCGCTGCGATCGGCAACGTGATGAACCAGGTTTTCATGCCCGGCGAGTTCATGGTCGAATCTCCGTCGGCGCCATGGAACTGACATCGGCCAAGGGTCGTGTCGATGTTGTAGGACCGCCCGGCTGACCGTAGCCCGGTCGTACGACCACTCGCGCGGTGAATTGTGCTTGCGACGACGTACGGTCGTGCCCGCTCGTTTCCATCGATACCAACTCAGCCCGCTCGAACAGCGATTCGTCAGCCAGGGCAGCGAGGAAGCGATGCAACTCGGTGTCGTCGGTGCTGATGCCTTCAATCATCGCCACAGTGCGTTCCGCGTCGCTGAGTCGGCGCATTCGTTCCAAGTCGGCAACATCGGGAGCGAGCTTGTCGGCCGCGCTGGCGGCGTCGGACTGAATTACCGTCGGCGAGGCTGTTCGGGACTCGCGCGCGATGCGAACGCGCCGCAAGCTGATGGTTTCGGGTAGCGGCCGCAGAATGCCGGCCAGGATTTGCGTCCGCGGCCAAGGATGTCGCAGGTAGGTCAGCAGGTCGGCGCGAGCGCGCAGCGCCGCCAGCGAGTGGTCGAGGCTATCGAGGCGCATCGAACGCGCCTGCACGACCTGAAATTGGTCGTGGACGGCTGCCGACTCGGCTTCCACGTTGTGTCGCAACTTGTGCTGGCCCGCCGCCCCAAGGCACAACAGCGCGCCGAATGCGCAGATGACGACCAATCGCCACGCCTTCGAGCGACGCTGTACGACAGCCTCTTGGTATCGCAGCGGTAGAAAATCGATCGTTTGCGTCACGAGGCAACCACCCTGCCCACGGAGGCGCTGGGGCGAAGCGCCAAGCCCAGGGCAATGTCCCACTGTGTCCGACGCCCCGGCAAATTCAGGTCGGGAAACGTTCGCAGCGGATCGCCCAGTTCCGCCTTCAGGTCGAGCTGCGCAGCCAATTTGTCGACCAATGCCGATGTCGCCTCGCCGCCGGCCAGAACCATGCGCGACAACGCGTGGCCGCGGAAGGTCACGCTGTGGTAGCGCACGCACATCGACAGTTCATTACTGAGCTTATCGACCACCGGCCGAGTTGCGTCGGCTATGCTGCGCGCGATTTCCGGGTCCTGTTGATCGGCGCGGCGGTCGCCGTTATGTCGGCGCAGCGCCCATGCCTCGGCCGTGGTCATCTGCAACTGGCGGGCAATTGCTTCGTCAAAGTGCTTGCCGCCGATGTCCAGGTATTTGAAGAACAGCACGTCGCTGCCTTTGCCGATTAGCACCGCGGTGCTCGAATAGCCGATGTGCGCAAACAGAATGCGTTGGTCCCGATCTTCATCGCGCCGGAATTGAGCCGAGTAACACCGCAGCAGCGCGATGGCCTCGACTTCGACCGCAATCGGACGAAACCCGGCATCCTCGATGCCGGCGAGCAACTCGTCGAGCCGCGGGCGATGGCAGGCCAGCACGATCACTTCGCGCCGCAGCGCGTCGCCTTGGCGCACATCGGCGACTTCCAAGAACCGCAATTCGGTCTCGGCTGCCGGGAACGGGATACGCGACTCGGCCTCCTGCCTGACCGTTGCCTCCAACGAGCCTG
>DASZPI010000875.1:0-5036 GCA_035550355.1 Pirellulales bacterium | reverse complement strand
CGGCTTTCAGGCCGACATGGCGCACACGCTGCTGTACACGCTGGGCTACAATGCCGCGGAGGATGCGATTCTGCCCGCCGGCTACGACTGGCGCGACGGCGCGCAGCTCGACAAGGCACTCGAGCAGCTCACGGCGGCGCTGCGTCCCTGGACGATCGACTTTCACGTGGCGCAGAACGACGCCACGGTGTTCGGCTCGGGCTCGCACGACAAGACCGGCCGCCATTGCCTGCCGACCGACCCCAAGGGCAAGCTGAGCATCGCTCGGCACGCCGGCTACTGGATGCGCGACGAGCATGGGCGGCCGACCAAGAAATTCCGCCACATCTGCTGGGACGGCTGCATGTTCCCCAACGCGGTGATGCAGCAGCCCGAAACCTGGCGCAGCATCCTGGGAGCGATGGTCGCCGTGCGCGACGCGCACGGGTGGCGGGAATGACTAATTGCTAATGACGAATGTCTAGAGAATGACGAAGCACGAATGACGAATGAGGGGGTGGGAAGACAATTCGATCTGGAAGAGCGGACCGCGCGCTTCGGCGAGGCCGTAATCGCGTTTGCAAAGCTGCTGGGAGTGAACGTTGTAACGACGCCGCTCATCGCTCAGTTAGTTCGCGCTGCGACGAGCATCGGCGCAAACTATTGCGAGGCCGACGATGCCAGTTCGAAAAAGGAGTTCCGTTATCGCATTGCGGTTTGCAAGAAAGAAAGCCGCGAAACCAAACACTGGCTACGTATGATCGCCGCCGCGGCGCCAGAACACGCAGACAATGCCCGCAAGCTATGGTCGGAAGCAAAAGAATTGCACCTGATCTTCGCCGCCATCATTCGCAGGTGACTCGCATTCGTCATTTGGATTTCGTCATTCCTTAGACATTCGTTATTAGAAATTAGACATTCCCTGGCAGAGGCCCGCATGGCACACAAGCCCCTCAACATCGGTCTCGTCGGTTACGGCTTCATGGGCCGGACGCATTCGAATGCGTACCGGCAGGTCAACGAGTTTTTCGATCTCAAGTACCAGCCCGTGCTCAAGGCGGTCTGCGCGCGCGATGCCGAAAAGGTGCGCGCGTTTGCCGAGAACTGGGGCTACGAATCGATCGAAACCGACTGGCGAAAGCTCGTCGAGCGCAAAGATATCGACGCGATCGACATCTGCACGCCGAACAACTTGCACAAAGAGATCGCGCTGGCCGCGGCCAAGGCCGGCAAGATGATCCTTTGCGAGAAACCGCTGGCCATGAACACGGCCGAGGGGGAAGAGATGTGCGCCGCGGTCGAGAAGGCCGGCGTGCCGAACATCGTGTGGTACAACTATCGCCGCGTGCCGGCGGTGACGTTTGCCAAGCAGTTGATCGACGAAGGCAAGCTGGGACGCATCTTTCATTACCGCGCCAAGTTCCTGCAAGACTGGACCATCTCGGCCGACCTGCCGCAGGGCGGGGCGGCGCTGTGGCGGCTCGACGCGGCCGCGGCCGGCAGCGGCGTGACCGGCGATCTGCTGGCCCACTGCATCGACACGGCCATCTGGCTCAACGGCAATATCAGCTCGGTCACCGCGATGACCGAAACCTTTGTGAAGGAACGGAAGCACAACCTCACGGGCAAAGTCGAGAAGGTGGGCATCGACGATGCCTGCGCCTTCTTGTGCCGGTTCCGCAACGGCTCGCTGGCGACCTTCGAATCGACCCGCTACGCGCGGGGCCACAAGGCGCTGTACACGCTCGAGATCAACGGCGAGCACGCCAGCATCTTCTGGGACCTGCACGACCTGCACCGCCTGCAATGGTTCGACCATCGCGATCCCGGGCCGATGCGCGGCTGGAAGAGCATCCATGTGACCGACAGCGACCACCCGTACATGAACCATTGGTGGGTGCCGGGCTTGCAGATCGGCTACGAACACACGTTCATCCACCAGGTGGCCGACTTCCTGGCGGGACTCGAGAGCGGCAAGCCCGCAGGCCCCACGTTCCGCGACTCGCTCGAGACGCAAAAGATTTGCGACGCGGTGCTGGCCAGCGCCAAGAGCGGCGCGTGGGTCGAGGTGGCCTGAGAGGAGGGGACGGAGGGATTGAGGGAAAGAGGGGGGAATTGAGGCGGCGACGATCAGCCCCTCTTTCCCTCCATCTCTCCGTGCCTCTATCCCTCTTCCGTTCCGTCCCTCCATCGCCGCTGCTGGCGCTTACTGCGTCACACGCTTCCAAACGTGCATCCAGCGGCCATCGCCCGGCGCGGTGGTGAAGGTCGTCGGGCGCGGCATGCCGGCCGGCGCGAACACCACCCGGAATTCGTCGCCGCCGAATTCGTAGATGCCCAGGCAGGTCTCGCCGCCGTTGATGCCGCTCGTATCCATGATGTCGATCGTCTTCGGCGACTTGGTCGAGTCGATCGTCTGCATGCCGGTCACGATGCCGTTGCCCGGCAGCTCGATCGTGTAACGGTCGCTCTCGAGCGTCAGCTTGCTCGGCTGCAGCTCTGCTTCGGCCATCGGCTTGCCTTCGCGCTGGCCCGAGACCAGCGTCCACGTGCCGTCGAACGCATCGCGGCGGACCGGGGCGTCGCCGATCACCAACAGCAACACGGTGATACACAGAGTAATGACTAACTTCATACAGCACCTCGTAAGGACATGCATGCTGCACGCCGACCGAAACTCCCGCGGCCCACGCGCTGCCAAATAGTTTTCGAGCGGCAATCGACCGCCGCGGTTATGTACGCCGCGCGGCCGCGACGGGCAAGCAGCGATAGGGTGCTGTGCCGATAAAAGCGATTCTGCTCGAAAGGATGTTGCGAAACCGCCGTGCCGTAGGGCATCTGACTACCGTCACGTAGCGACCGGAGCCAACAGGTTCGCATCGCGGGCCAGCAGCCACTTGCCGTTCTGCTTTTTCAAGACCGTCAGCGTATGGCCCGCGCGGCGGATCGGTGCGCCGCCGGGGGGCTTGATCGTGATCGACAGCCTGGTCCACAGAAATGCCACGTCGCCGTGCACCTCGATCTCCCGAATCTCGCTCTGGTCTTCGATCTCCGGCGGCGGAGCGCCGGGCTGCGGCTTTGCCGCCGCGGCGAAGCTGGATTTGCCGATCATCGGCTCGTGCCCGGGGCGCAGGAAAACCACGTCGTCGGTCATCAGATCGAGCACCGTATCGATCGCGCCCGCCTTGGTTGCGGCAATCCACGTGCCCACCAACTGCCGGATTTGTTGCTCGTCGTGTTGCATCGGTTCCTCGCGGGCACGTTGGATTTGCGATCGAACCGACAGGGCCATCAAAGTAGATGCTGCTCTTCAGCCTGGTCAACGGCGGCCGAAACGCACCGAACCGAGCAAACACGCCGCTCGGCCATCGAGGCCAAGTCCGGTTTTCGGAATCGATCGGCGCGACAGGACCATTTCGCTGACCCGATGCGTTACGATCGGCGCTTCTGTGCGCGTGGCCCAGGGCGAGATGCCGTCGTCCGTCGGGAGTTGGGAGCCGGAGCGCCGCGCAATAAACCTTCGGTGCTCAGATCCTCGTCGAGATCCGGCCAGTGGATGCCAAACCCTGCACCGGCGATCTGCCAGTTCTTGCGCTGGGCGGTCGAGGCGTTCAGCAGTCGTGGATACCAGGCCAATGGAACGGTGATCACCCGCCCGTCGCGCAACGCAACGCTCAAAGCGGTCTTCGTGAATTTTACATCGGCGACGCGTTCGTCAGCCGTCGCGTTTGAAATGGCCATCCCAGCTCTCCAGCAGCGCAGATTGATGCTCTGTCGCGATTCGCCGAATTCGGCGCAGTTCAACACCTGCGAACCCATGATTGACTGCAACCGAGATCGGCTGCAACCAGAACTTTGCCGTGCACTGATCGCGATCAACGTGGACATGCGGTGGTTCGTCCGATTCGTGGCTATAAAAGTAGAATCGATACGGCCCGATCCGCAAAACAGTCGGCATTGTTCAGTACCACCATTATAGCTTCGGCTCGCGTGAGCGGTGTGCACGCGATCTAGCCGCGGGTCGACCGTACGTCCAGAGTATCTTGTCGATCATGCGGGGCGTCCAAATCGTGGTTCCAAACCGCGTATCAATCTCAGCGGCTTTGCGTGGTCATCCTTGGCGAACTCCCAGTAGCGAACGAGCGCTTGGCGCCAAGCGGTTTCGTCGGCCGAGTGCCAGAGTTCGCTGATTGGCAGCATGCAGGAATTCGTCTCCGGACCGCGGTTACATCATTCTACGTGTTGCTGTTTTACCGCGCTTGACACGCGCCTTCGCGCGTTTGAGAATCGATTCACAATGCAAAACATCGCAAGCAGCACGTTGTTTGGCCAGGTGCGTTGGACCGCGCGCACCGTCTGGCTGGCGATCCCGGTCGTCGTTGTGGCTGGTTGTGGCCAGCAGGATTATCAATCGCGGCTCGATAAGTCGCTGGTCAAGGTGATGCACCAGGCCAAGTTCAGCGACCTCGACCTGACGCGCTCGGTGATTGCCAATACGCCGGTTTCGTTTCGCTTGCCGGCGGCGATGGGTCAGCGCTACTCGCCCGAGTCGGAAAACACCGACGGCCCGGGCAAGATGCCGATCGCGCGCCTTCAGCCCGGCAAGATCGTGCTGCCCGATGTGCGGCTGGTGTGCCAAGGCCTGGGCAAGAACGAAGCCGGCGTCGACGTGCCGTACTTTTGTCACATCGCCGTGGTGCCAAAAGCCGTGGGCAACGCCGCCGCCGCGCCTCCGGTGAACCCGAACGCGCCTCCGGCGAACCCCAACGCACCGCCCGGCGACGCCGCGGCGACACCCGCGACCGCGTCGACCACCGGGCCTGCGGCCGAGCCGGCCGCCGCGCCGGCAACCGATGGCAAGCCGCTGGCGCAGGCCATTCGCGATGAAGTGCTGGCCGCCTATCCCGGCACCGCCGATTGGGAGACGATTGCCTGCGAAACGCCGCTGCCAGGTCAAACGCTCGAGTGGAAGCGCATGCAGGCCAAAGGCGAAGACGATTACCAGAAGTTCGGTATTTCAACTCCGACCGCGATGCCAGGAACGCTCTCGGTGTACC
>DASZPI010000874.1:0-5733 GCA_035550355.1 Pirellulales bacterium | reverse complement strand
GAACCGACGTGGTACACCAGCACATCGTCGAGAATGCCGCCCGACTCGTTGGTCACCAGCGCGTAGCGGATGGCGCCGGCGGGCATGTCCGCCACGCGGCGCGTTACGATCGAATCGAGAAACTTTCCTGCACCGGCGCCGCGGAACCCGAAGCGCCCCATGTGCGAGATATCGAACAGGCCGCAGGCGGTGCGCGTGGCGGTATGCTCGGCAACGATGCTCGTGTACTGCACCGGCATGCTCCAGCCGGCGAAGTCGACCATCCGTCCGCCATGCGCGACGTGCCAGGGGTGCAGCGGCGTTTGGGCAAGCATGGTGGTCATCGCGCAGCGTGAAGCCGATAGGACGCAGGAAAATGCAACCTCCGCCGGTCGACGATGCGACCAAAGCCCGGTGGGCGTACGCAAGGCTGCCGAGTTGCCAAGGAAACGGAATTGTAAAGCGGAAAGCGGAAAGCGGAAAGCCGGCGAGGTCGCGTTCGTCGTATCCGCTTTCGGCTTTCGGCTTTCCGCTTTTCGGTCAGAACCCGCGGGCCGCTTGGATATCGGCGAAGTCGCGCAGGTGGTAGTCAATGTCGACGTAATCGAGCACTCGGCACAAACCGCGCAGCGCCACGCCGAACCCGTCGGGGCCGCTGAACCCGCCGAATTGGCCGCCCCCCTTCACGTGCGGCTCGAGATCGAGAAACACGCCTGGAATGCCGCGACGATGCAGTTGCTGGTGCAGCTTTGGGATCACGTCGCGGAAGTCGCGCAGAATCGCTTCGTGTGCGGCATGACCCAGGTCGGCGGGCACGAAGTTCTTAATCGCCTCTTCATCGACGTGTCCTACGCGCTTCGGCGGTTGCGGATGGCGATAGTCCTTGATGTGCATCCAGCCGATGTACGGCTTCATGAACAGGTACTGTTCGAACAATCCCGCGGCGGTGTACCCCTGGCACAGCAGGTTCGCGGCGTCGAAGATCAGCACCATCGCCGGATGGTTGACTCGCTTGTGCAGCTCGGCCATCAATTCGCCCGATTGCCCCACGAGGTTCGCTTCGATCTCGAGGCCGAACGTGAGGTCGGAGCGATGGCAGGTCTCGGCAATCTGGCCCAGGTAGTCGGCCGCCTGCTCAACGTACTGCGCCGGGTCGGCGTCTTTGGGCGGATAGAACGAGAAGCCGCGGATCAGCTTGGTTTCAAAGGCGTGCGCCAGCTCGCAGGCTTTCTTCACGTCCTTGGCCAGATACTTTTTGAAGGGCACGAACTGGTTCTTGGTGCCGTCGTCCTCGTCGACCAGCTTGATCTTGCCGATGGGCGAGCCGATGGAGCAGACATTCAGGCCGTACTCGTTTTCCAGGTGCCGCAGTTGCTCGATCTCTTTGATCGTGAGCTGCATCACGTTCTTGATGCCGTCGCCGACGTCGATCCAGCGCAGGCTGTAGTATTCGAGCCCGAGCGCGGCGAAGGCCGAGAACTGCTGGATGGCGGTCTTTTGATTGGCGGCTTCGTCGGCGAACCCGCTGAGAATGACGCTTGGTTTTTCGTTCATCGAAGCTCACGTGCGAAGGGACGGCGGAAAGAGTTCCAATTGTGCGCGTGCCAGGGAGGACACCGCAAGTCCGCAGGCTTAAGCGAATTCTAACTTGGAGCCCCCGCCGCCCGCTGCTAGTTTCGCGGTGAACCGGCGGTCTTTTCGAGCGAATTCTTAGCGGAGGCGTTGATGAACGCGTTGTATTCGTGGGTCGGATTCGTGGCGATCACCGCCGCGGCGCTGGCCGCGCGCGGAGCCGACGAAGCGACGAACGTCGTGCCTGCTGCCGAGGCGCGCAGCCACGTGGGCGAAAAGTGCACCGTGGAAATGACCGTCGAAGGCGGACGCAAATTGGCGGCCAAAGGGCCGTGCATCTTGAACTCGATGCGCAACTTTCGCGACAAGGACAACTTCAGCGTCATCATGTTTGCCGAAGCGCTCGACAAGTACAAGGAAGTCGGCGTGCAGGATCCGTCGGAGCATCTCTACGGCAAGAAAATCCAAGTCACCGGCAAGATCGAGCTGTACAAAGAGCAGCCGCAGATCAAGGTCACCGACCCGGACGAGATCAAGCTGGTCGAAGAGACAAAGGACTGACCGGCCGCGCTACACGATGGTCTTGGCCGGGCGCAGCGTGCCCGCCGAGCGCAGGTGGAACAGCATGGCGGCGCGGGCGGTTTCCGCATCGCCGCGCTCCAGTGCCGCCAGAATGGCCAGGTGTTCGCCGTAGCCTTGGGCCAGCGCTTCGGCGCGCTCGGGCAGGGCGAGGTACGAAATGCGCTTGAACTCCCAGCATTTGCGGATCGCGTCGCCGAGCACGAAATTTCCCGCGTGCTGCGCAATCGCCAGGTGCAGCGCAAAGTCGAACTCCTGGGCGCGTTCCGCCCAGTTCGACGTGTGGCCCGGCTTGGCCGCATCGGCTAACCTTCGCAGATACGCGATTTCTTTGGAGGGGATGGCCCCGGCGGCTCGGGCGGCGGCGAACGGTTCGAGCAGCTCGCGCATTTCATGAATTTCCAGCAGCCAGCGCTCGGCGCCGGGGCGCACCATGGCGCGCTTGTTGGCTTCAAGATGCACGATGCCGTCGGCTGCCAGGCGCTGCAGCGCCTGCACCACGGGAGTGCGGCTGACGCCCAGGCGTCCGGCAAGCTGTGTGCTTTTCAACTCGGCGCCCCCGGCAATTTCGCCGCGAACAATTGACAGTAGAATCTGCTCGTAGGCCCGATCCACTTGCGAGGGCTCGGCCGAGCTGGCAGCCGTTTTTTCGATTTCTGGTTGTACTTCTTGATTGACAGGCATGGTCGAACAGGGTAAAAGTGGATTCACTTAGACTGCTTTGCAATGAACGGACGGTCGATAAACACCGTATGTTTTGAATTAATGCAGTACGTTACAGCTTCTTAATTGAATTCACATGACCAGTACTCGTACGAACGCTGCCAATCTCCGTGCCGGCATGGTGGGCATGGGGATGATCTTCGATGAAACCTACCGGCCGTTCTTTGAGACGGTTCATGCGCGTCCATTATACGATCCCACCTGGGGTGTCTGCACCGTGCCGCTGGTGGCGGTTGCTAGTCGCACCGGCCGACGCGCCGCAAGCTATGCCGAAGCCGCCGGCGCGCGAGTGAACAAGTTCCGCAGCTTCTCGGGAGCGCGCGCGATCGACGAGCTGTTGGCCAGCGACGTTGATTTTGTGTGCGTTGCCACGCCCGACGACCGTCACTTCGAAGCGGCGCTCGCGGCCATCGCCGCCGGCAAGCACGTGCTGATCGAAAAGCCGTCGGTCTTGTCGCTGGCCGAACTCGACCAGCTCGAGCACCTGGCGCGCGAGCAGCAAGTGCTGGCCAAGGTCGTGTACCACAAGCTGCTCGACCCCGACCACAAAAAGCTGCGCACGCTGGTGTACGATGGCGACTTGCAGCATGTGAACAACGGTTACTGCACGCTGCTGGAGCCGAAGTCGATCTCCGGCGGCCAGTTTGCCGAGTGGATCCGCGGCCGCAACCCGGGCACGTACGTGGCGGTGCATTACATCAAGCTGATTGATTTTACTTTCGGCGGCACGCTGCGCAGCGTGACCTGCACGGGACAGCGCGGCCTGGTCGGCCCGGCCGACGGCAACACGTGGGACTCGACACAGTTGCGCATGATGTATCAATATCCCGACGGACGCGAGGCGGCGTTCGACATTCACACCAGTTGGGTCACGCCCGACAATTTCCCCGGCTACGTCGAGCAAGAAGTGCAATTTCGCTTCGACAACGGCGTGTGGAACGCCCACAGCCGCAAGCGCGGCGTCGAATGCACGATCGAGAACGTCACGCCGACGAAGCGCAAAACCACGATCAACAACCATTACAACGGCACATTCGTCGAGCCCTGGGGCGAACGCTCGCAGCGTGGCTACGGCATCGAGGTGCTCGAGCGCTTCGTGCGCGAAGTGGCGACCGTCGAGTTCGGCGGCCCGGCCGACGAACGTCCGCGCCGATTGGCGGCGGCGCGCAAGCTCGATTACAACGATCTCTCGGCCGACCGCCAAACCGTTGCGGCGGTGCAGGCCATGGAAGCGATCCTGGCGCGGCATGCCACGGGCGAGCCTAACTGCGTGGTCGAGGTCGACCACTCGGCCGGCGGCCTCGTGCTGTTTGCTCCCGGGCGTGCCCAGCCCGAGGTACTGTACGCCGGGCGCGTGAACAGTTAAGCGCGAAATCACAAGCGGACATTCCAGCGACCCAACCACTCACTTACTCACCACTCACTTACTCATTCCTCTCACCATGTCCACCATCGAACTCAACACACCTGCCCCCATTCAGCACGCCGACGAGCCACAGTCCAACGACATCCGTCGCCGCCTGGCCGCCGTCGAGCCGCATGCTCTGCGCACGTTCACGCCCAGCCAAGCCGTGCTGGCCCGCAGCGCCGGCTGCTACCACTGGACTCCCGAAGGGCGCAAGTTGGCCGACTTTACCAGTGGCGTGCTCGTGATGAACCTGGGCCATAACCCCACGCGCTGGTGGCAGCGGGTGCTCGAGTACCTGAATCTTGGCAAGCTCGACACCGGCGCCCAGTTCACCTCGGCGATCACGCTCAACGGCTACAACGCACTCACCGAAGTCGAACTGCAAGCGACCGAACGGCTCGTCGAGCTGTTGCGCGAGCAGCCCGGCGGCGGGCGCTGCGAGCAAGTGTTGTGGGCGGCCAGCGGCAGCGAGGCGATCCAAAAGGCCCTGTGGGCTGCGCTCGAGCGCCGGCCCGGGCAGAATATCATCCTTTCCACCCGCCACGGGTTCCACGGCAAAAAGGGTCTGGCCGGCGCGGTGACCGGCAGCGAACGCGATCCCGAGCGCGATCCGCGGGTGCGGTTCATCAGCTTCCCCCGCGAAGAGTGCATCAACCTCGAACGTCGGCGGCAACCGATCGACCTCGCGCGGTACGAAGCGGAACTCGAGGCCGCCTGGAACGAACACGGCGAAAAGATCTGCTGCCTGATCACCGAACCGTATCTCGGCGGCGGCGGCTCGTTCCATCCGCAAAAGGAATACATCCAACTACTCGAGCGGTTCTGCCGCGAGCACGACATCCTGTTCATCTTCGACGAAGTGCAGGCGAACTTCGGCCGCACCGGTTCGCTGTTTGCCTTCATGGATTACGGCGTCGAGCCCGACATCGTGGTCCTCGGCAAAGGGCTGGGTAACGGCGTGCCGGTGAGCGCCGCGGTGGGGCGCGCCGACGTCTTCGGCCGGCTGCACTACGGCCAGGCCTCCGACACTTGGAGTGCCAACCCGCTGTCGAGCGCCGCGGTGCTGGCCACGCTCGATGCGTACGCCGATCCCGAGTTGCTTGAGCACGCCCAGCAGTTGTCGAAGGTGCTCGAAGCGGGCTTGCTCGCGTTGCAAAAGACCGGTGTGGTGGCCCATGTGCGCGGCGAAGGCATGGTGTGGGGCCTCGAGTGCGCTGCCGTCGGCAATCGCAGCGCCGGCGATGTAGCACGCGCCTGCGTCGAGGCCTGCTACCTGGGCGACCACCAAGGTCGCGCGGTGCATTTACTCGGTCCCTTGGCCGAGAAGGTGATCCGCATCAGTCCGCCGCTGGTCATGCCATTGGACGAAGCGCAACAGTATCTCGACGTGATGGCGCGGTGCTTCGAGGCCGTTGCGCGATCGTAAAGCAAGCGATCGTATTCGCGCTATGGTCGGGTCTCTCGCGCGATGG
>DASZPI010000873.1:0-2038 GCA_035550355.1 Pirellulales bacterium | reverse complement strand
AACCAATCGATCATCGCCCAATACTTGGCAATGCTCGGCGAAGGCGCGATCGATTCGTACTTGGCCAGCAAGCGCTCGGGCGGAGTGTGCGGCGTGTGGGGGAGCATTGGCGCGTACCACAAGAAGAACGGCTTGTTGGCTGCGATCGCGCCGTCGATGAAGTCGTACATCGGCTGCATGGTTACGCGGCCAATGTCGAGCCCCTTGTCGCCGTGGCGGCCCCCTTCGCTCATGCCGGCAGTAAACCCGCCGCGGCGATAATTGCCTTCCCACCACTTGCCGGTCTGAAAGCTGACGTAGCCCCGCTCGCCGAGCGTTCGCGGCAAGGTCGGCACCCGGTCGATGTTGGCAATCATCCGTTGCCGCTGCGCGAGAAACTCGGCATTGCCCTCGGGATTGGCTTTTTTCTTTTTGCCGTCGGCCGGCAGCGGCGGATCGTTGCTCGTGATGCGATGCTGATGTGGATACAGCCCGGTGAGAATCGACATCAAGCTCGGCCGGCACAGGCTCGAAGGGACGTACGCGTTGCGCAGCGTCAGGCTCTCGCTGGCCAGCCGGTCGATATTCGGCGTGCGGATCTGCGGATGCCCCATGAAGCCGTAGTCGGTGTAGGCCTGGTCGTCGCTGATGATGAACACGATGTTCGGCCGCGACGCGTCGGCGCACAACGCGGCACGGAATCCGCAAAGCGACACAATCACCGCCGCGAGCATTCGCACAGGCATCGAAAATCCCTCGAAAGGTTCGGCTGATTCAGGCCAGTCTGCTAGTGGCGGCGGGGCGCGCCAAGAGGTAAAGTCGTCGTACTTCGTGGGCTCGCCAAATTGTCGCACCGGAGTGTTCCCGCCATGCTCGTACGCTTGCTGTTGATTGCCGTTCTGGGGCTTGCGTGTCCGTCGATCGAGACCATCGCCATGGGCCAAGCGCCGAGTTCCAACGACACGATTCGCATGTACGTCGGCACGACCACCGGCCGCAGCGGAGCCAAAGGGATCTACCGCGTCGACCTCGATCGCGCCGCCGGCAAGCTCGGCGAGATCACGTTGGCCGGCGAGGCGGTCAGTCCCGGGTTCATCGCCATCCATCCCAACGGCAAGTTCATTTATGCCGTCGGTCCGCCGCGTTCGACCGATCGCACCATTCCCGGCGTGGTCACGTCGTTCGCCATCGATACAGCGACCGGCAACGTGACGAAGCTGAACGAAGAATCGGCCGGCACTCCGGGCCCTGCGTACGTGACGGTCGATCGCGCGGGGCGCAACGTGCTGATTGCCAACTACACGGGCGGCAGCGCCGCGGTGCTGCCGATCGCCGACGACGGCAAGCTGCGGCCGATCTCGAGCCTGGTGCGCCACCAGGGAGCCTCGCTGGCCGACCCGAAGCGCCAAGATGCGCCGCATCCGCACTCGATCTACCTCGATGCGGCCAACAAGTTCGCGTTCGTTCCCGACCTGGGCATGGACAAGGTGATGATCTATCGCTTCGATCCGGCAGCCGGACAACTCGTGGCCAACGACCCAGCGTTCGGCCAGGTGCCGCCGGGTTCGGGCCCGCGGCACTTCGCGTTTCATCCCGACGGCAGGCACGCGTACGTGATCAACGAGTTGGCCTCGACGGTGACGGTGTTCGATTACGATCCCGACCGCGGCGCGCTCTCGGCCAAGCAAACGCTCTCGACGTTGCCTCCCGGGGTCGATGCCGCCGCGGTGGGCAACACCACGGCCGAGGTGGTCGTGCACCCCTCGGGCAAGTTTCTGTACGGCAGCAATCGCGGGCACAACAGCATTGCCGTGTTCGCGATCGATTCCAACAGCGGCACGCTCACGCCGTCGAGCCATCAAGGCGAGGGGATCAAGGTGCCGCGCAACTTCAACCTCGATCCGACAGGGCGGTACGCGGTCGTGGCGAACCTGGATGGCGATAATCTTGCCTTGTTCCGCATCGAGCAGGCCACCGGTGCTTTGCAGCCGACCGGCAGCACCGTGGCCGTGCCGAAGCCGATGTGCGTAAAATTCTACGCTCCGTCGATGTAAGGCCC
>DASZPI010000872.1:0-4199 GCA_035550355.1 Pirellulales bacterium | reverse complement strand
GCGCGGCACAACCAGGTGCCGCTCGAACGACGCACCGCCCACTACGTCTGCCACCTGTCGCTTGCCGACCCCAGCGGAGCGGTGCGGGCCGAGGCCGAAGAATACTGCGGCGGGCGCATTCTCGAGCGCGAATACGGCAGCCAGGGGTTCGGCTACGACCCGCTGTTCGAGGTCATCGAACTGCACCGCACGTTTGGCCAACTCAGTCCGCTGGTCAAGGCCTGCCTCAGCCATCGGGCGCGGGCGCTGCGAAAAATTGTCGTTGACATCGAGCGGCTGCTAAAACAACCGTAACATTGCCACGCCGAGCATCAAGATCATACTGGAGGCACGCTGCCGGCTTGGCGGCTGCCGCGTCCGATCGCTTTTCTCGAAGGCTTCTCATCTATGTGCCGTGCTTTCGTTGCCGCCGCGCTGGCGTTGCTGTTTTCGATCACCACGCTGGTTCAGGCCAGCGAGGACCCTGCGACTTGGGCTGGCGAAAATGTCGAGAAGCTCGTGGGGCTGTACAAGCAACTGCACCAATCACCCGAGCTGTCGTCGGAGGAGAAAGCGACCTCGGAGCGGATCGCCGCCGAGCTGAAGGCCGCGGGGGTCGAAGTGGGACCGCGATTGGGCGGTTACGGCGTCGTCGGCCTGCTGAGCAACGGCGAAGGGCCGCGCATCATGGTCCGCACCGATCTCGATGCGCTGCCCGTGACCGAGCAAACCGGACTCACCTATGCGTCGAAGGTCCGCGTGCGCGACAAGCAGGGTCGCGAAATCGGCGTGATGCACGCCTGCGGACACGACGTTCACATGACCTGCTTCGTCGGCGTGGCGCGCTACCTGGCCGAGAACAAAGACCGCTGGCGCGGCACGGTGATGTTCGTCGGTCAGCCGGCCGAGGAAGCGGGTTCCGGCGCGCGGCGCATGCTCGACGACGGCTTGTTCGAAAAATACCCCAAGCCCGAGTGCGCCCTGGCGCTGCATTGCTCGGCGCTGTTGCCGACCGGGACCGTGGGCTACCGTCCTGGTTACGCGTTGGCGAATGTCGACAGCGTCGACATCACCTTGTATGGCAAAGGCGGTCATGGCGCGTATCCGCACACCACGGTCGATCCGATCGTCGAGGCGGCGCATTTGATCCTCGACTTGCAGACGATCGTCAGTCGCGAGATCAAGCCCATCGAGCCGGCAGTGATTACCGTCGGCGCCATTCATGGCGGCACAAAGCACAATATCATCGGCGAAACCTGCCACTTGCAGCTCACCGTGCGCAGCTACAGCGACGAGGTCCGCGATCAGCTGCGGGCCGCAATCCGGCGGAAGACCAAAGCGGTGGCCGACAGCGCCGGCGCGCCCGAGCCGAAAATCGAATTCGTCGAAGGGGCAATCGCGCTGAAGAACGACGAGAAGCTTGTCGAGCGGTTGGTGCCGGTGTTCCAACGCACGTTCGGCATGGACAAGGTCGTGCTCACCGAGCCGTCGATGGGAGGCGAAGACTTCAGCCAGTACGGCATCGACGGCGGCATCCCCGTGTTCCAAATGCAAATCGGCACCGTCGAGCCCGAGCGGCTGGCAGGCTACAAACGGCTGCATCATTCGCCGCCGTCGTTGCATTCGCCGCAGTACTATCCTGATGCCCAGGACGCGATCGCCACCGGCGTAACGGCCATGGGGGTCGCGGTGCTCGATCTGCTGGCCCCGATGCCATGAAGCCGACGACGCTCATGGCGCACTTGGTGCTCTACACGCTCGTGATCACGGCAATCGTCGTCGCGTTGATGGTTGCTCGCAGCCGAGTACTCGATCGTTATGCGGCAACTTCCGCGCAATCGTGGGAGCAGTGGAAGGCGGATACTCAGTCGCCCGATCCGCGTTCGCCGGTCGCGCGGCGGCCGGTGACCGCGCCCGAGCCGCCGCTGCTGGTGCTCTCGCGTGACTACTTCGGCGTCGTGCTGACGACGTGCCTGGCGATCGGCACGTTCTTGTTTGCCTTCATGGCGGCCACGCTGCGGGGCGCCTTGCACAGTGCGCCACCCAGCGGACGATCGGCAAGGCATCGCTCGAACCAGGGTATCGTGACATGAATCCCGGCAGTTCCTCCTCGTTGGTGCTGCCCGCGCGCAGCGGCGCCCCGCCGCCGGTCACCTGGCGCTGTTGGCCGTTGGTCGACCCGACGCCTCTGGGCACCGCCGCGGTCGTGACGGTTGCGATCGTGGTTGCCGCGGCCGCGCGTTGGACGACCGGAGGCTGGTCGGCCGCGGGCATTGCCTGCGGTGCGCTGGCGGTTGTCGCCTGGCGGCTGTTCGTACCCGTGGTGTTCGAAGCCAGTGCGCTGGGCATCACGCAGCAGGTGCTTGGATGGCGCTGGCGCGTACCGTGGCAAGCCATCGAACGGGCCGAGCTGGGCTCGCGCGGCGTACGGCTGCTGTTCAACGAATCGGGTCGCGGCCTGGGACGCAGCCTTTACCTGGCTTGCCCCGACGAGCTGCCCGCGGTCGCCGATTTGCTGCGGTACTTTCTGGCAGGCCGCCTGATCGAATCCGACGAATTGTCGTGAATCAGCGAGCTTTTTAACCTTCGCGGCTGTTGCCAATCGCGGCTCGACGCTAGAATGGCGAGCGAGCTCAGCGGCAGATCGCGCCGGTTGCGGGCGGCTCGCAACCATCGCCTGTATGCCGTTCGACGCTCGACTCATCTCTGACTGACATTCGTCGATTCGTTTGACTTAAAGGCTGGTTCAGCAGCACGTACGGCGTCCCGGCGCACATGTGGTCCGCTCACGAATTTCTCGTGTTGCGATCCATAGACGTGCGTAGCGACGCTGAACAGTTTGATTTTTTCCTCGCACGAACGTTGAGGAGACAGCGGTGAATTTACTCACCCGGCGGCCGCAATCTGCCAACGACCCAAAGAATACTTCGGCCGACACATCGGGCGACGGCCGGGGCTCGCCGACGGCGCGGAACGGCTCGCGCGTACCGGCCCCCAAGCCCGCGCCCGAGCTGCCCGACGCCACGATCAAGCAGCTCGTGCCGATCTTCAAGCTGCTCTCCGACGAAACGCGACTGCGAATCCTGATGTACTTGACGCGCGAGGAGGAAATCCACGTGCGGGCACTTTGCGAGTTGCTCGGCCAAAGCCAGCCGGCGGTCAGCCACCATCTGGCGCTGCTGCGCGTGGCAAAGCTCATCGAGCCGCGCCGCCAAGGAAAGCACAATTTCTACCGCATTCAGCCGCAGCAGTTTGCCTGGGTCGTGGAAGCGATCTCTTCGGCCGTCGAGACGAAGTAACCGCAATTACTTGCCGATGCAGACCAGCGCCTCGGCGGTGCGCAAATACAATCGGCCATCAAGCGCCGCCGGCGAGGCGAGAATCGGCGAACCAAGGTCGTTCTCGGCCAGCACCTCGAACTTCGGCCCCGCTTTGAGCACGTACGTTACCCCTTCTTCGCTCGAGACGTACAGCCGGCCTTCCGATTCGATCGGCGAGGCTGAAAACTTTCCGCGCACGCGCGCCTGCCACACCAGCTTGCCGTCGGCGGCATTCAAGCAGGTCGCGATCCCGGTGTCGTTCACGGTGTAAATGTGTCCGTCGTACAACAGCGGCGACGGCACGTGCGGTCCGCCGCGCGGCGTTCGCCAAACCAGGTGCGTCGCCGTGACATCACCGTGACCGCCGGCACGCAGCGCGATGGTCGGCCCTTGCCGGCCCGAGGCGCAGTACACCAGGTGATCGTCGCTCAACAGCGTCGGCACCACTTCGTGCGTCGGACCATCGAGCTTCCACAATTCTTCGCCGGTCAGCGGGTCGTAACCGCGCACGGTTTCGCCCCCGGCGTACAGTAGCTCGTCGTGATCGCCAACGTGCAGCACCAGCGGAGTCGACCAACCCATCGCCTTGGCGCGGTCGTGCTTCCAAAGCAAGCTGCCCGAGTATTTGTCGAGCGCCAACATAAAGCTTGTCGCCTTGTTCTGGTCGTGAACCAGAATCACCTCGTCGCGGTACAGCAGCGGGCTGGCGCCGGTGCCCCAGGTGGTGTTGAATCCCGGCAACGGATGATGCCACTGCTGGTGGCCCTGGAAGTCGTAGCACACCAGGCCGCCGTTGCCGAAGAACGCGATCACGCGCTCGCCGTCGGTCACCGGAGTTGCCGAGGCGAAGCCGTTCTTGTCGCGCACGTTGGGTTCGATCTCGTGCTCCGCCAGCGCGCG
>DASZPI010000871.1:0-1834 GCA_035550355.1 Pirellulales bacterium | reverse complement strand
GATTTCCGACTCGTGCTCGACTCGACCTTCGAACGAATCTGCGCCCTCGTTTCCAGAAACAACATCGCTACTGCCGCCGACTTCGTAGTTCCAGCCGATCCGAAATTCGAACCGTTCGCTCACGCCGTGTCGCACGAGCAGTTCGGGAAGGCTGTCCGTGTCGGCGACGATTCGATTGTTGATGAACGAGTACGACGACTCGACGACGGTGTTTCGCCTCCCCACGATGCTTGTGGCTGGAGTGAATGCGTCTCGGTCTGTCTCCAGCTCTTTCTCGTCATCTTCTTCGGGTGCTTCGGCAAACGCGGAGCGTCGACCGAAAAGCTCGGGTTGTGCGATGGCGGTGGACAAATTGGCTTCGGCCAACATCGACAGCACGAAACACGAAACGATCGCGATCCGCCTCATGGCAAACAACCCTGCTGTGATCCTGGTGAGAGCCTGCATTACCAAAAGACCGCCCATCGCGTGGCGAAGATGCTCGCGGAACTCATGCCTGTATTCATTTCGTTGGGCACGTCGTACGAATCGTTGAAAATCAACCGCACCCGATCCGACATGTACCAGTTCACGCCGAATGTCGATTGCTGCAATTGAATTCCGACCTGCTGACCGTTCGACGCGACCGTTGTGTCGGGATCGAAGAAGTCAAGGTATGCAAATTGAGCCGTCAGTTCCCAGGCGCCATACCTCCGAGGCCGGTCACGTGAAGCCGGGCCGCGCAATAACGGGCGATTGACGCGAATCTCCCAACGTGCCATTCGTGGCCTCGTAAGCGCGATGCTCTCCGGTGATGAAGTATCCGCAATCGAGGTGGCAACCACGGAAGAACACGAGGCCGCCACCCGTCTGATCGATAAGCGTTCCGTACCACTCAGCCTGAGTCCATAGCGAACCACGAGTGGCAGCGAACTGAAGATTCGGGAGCTGTTGAAAACTGGCCGGGATTCGGATGGCAGGCACGAAGGGGGTCGTCGAAGAATCGCCGAGATCTAATAACGGCGAGAGCGGCTGTTGGTTGATGATGATGATGCCGCGTTCCGGCACTCGCTCGGACAGCGCAAGGCCGAGATGAAATAGTCGCTTGCCGTTTTGCTCGTAGTGTGGCGCTGTGGTCAGACGCCCCGTGAATCCAACCGTACTTCGATCGCCCCCCTGAAAGTCGCCGGCATCGCTACCGGCGTGAAAAACTCCCAATCCCAGCGACGCGTCGGCGCCGAGATTCTCGCGGAAAAATCCAAGGCCCCGGTTCCTCGCCGGGTCAAGCAAGTTGACCGGCGCTCGTTCCATGAATGCGAAGTACCGGGCGCTCGTTCCACCTTCGAAACTGAAGGGCTCGCGAAGGTGGCCAGCCCGGAATTCGCCTCTCTCCTGCAAATTGCCAAATGATAGATATACATCGCGCGGAACTACAAACCCCGACGCCAAGTCGATTTCTGCTATGTATCGACGGTCGTCGCCGAGTTTACCTTCAGCCCCGATGCGCGCGCGACGCAGACCGACGACGTCTCCCATGTCGCCGAACGTGGCTTCATTCGCAGGACTCTGAGCCGACGAGATCACGTCCGTATCAACGCGCCCCCGCAGGCGAAACGTTACGCCGTTGGGCGACTCCCAATTGCGCGGCCAGCGCGGCGTCGGGGCCGGCGCTACACGTTCCACTGGATTCGAGTTAGACGACTGAAATGACGAAGGGGCCTCACCCGATGGCTCAGCGCTCCACGCGACGGAACCGTCGCTGGTGAGGCCTAACCCGCCCACGGCGATCAGCGCAGCCATGACCATGTGGTGGCAGCGATACATGCAAGGCGGCGGTGATAGACATCATTTCATT
>DASZPI010000870.1:0-3838 GCA_035550355.1 Pirellulales bacterium | reverse complement strand
CGTTGCTCGTCGGTCGTCGGGGGCAGGTAGCTGTAGCGCTGGCTGTGCACGAAGTACGACTTGAGGAACGCCACTCCCACCCAGCGATACCAGGCCTGCGCGGCCACCTCGAGCGCGCGTTGGTCCTCGGGCACCACGTTCATGGTTTCACCCAAGCGGACCATGGCTTGCGCCGCGGCATAATCGAACGACCGCAGCATGCCCGCCACGTCTTTCAGCGGCGGGCGTTTGATGCGGCGCTCGCTCAGCGGCCGGGCCGGCTCGCCTTCGAAGTCGATGATCACAAAGTCGCTGCCGGTAAACAGCACCTGGCCCAGATGGTAATCGCCGTGGCAGCGGATGCGCTGGCCGTGAATGCGGCGATCCACCAGCCCGCGCAGGCACGTCACAATGTTTCGCTCCTGCTCGAGCACCCGCTCGGCGTCGGCTTGCGCGGTCGGCGGAATGTCGGACAGATGCGATCGCAGCAACTGCAGGCTTCGTCCGGTCATGCGCCGGATCGAATGGTACAACGACCGCTGATACAGTTGCAGGATCGGCTCGGGCGCGAACGCTGCATTGTTCGGGTCGCTGGCCAAGGCCGCGTGCATTTCGGCGGTCCGTTCCCCCAGCAGCTCGGCGAACGGCAGGTAGTCGCCTACCAACTGCTGCACCAAGTCGGGCACAGGCTCGCCGCGCAGGTCGAACGGCGAGCGCTGCGGAACGCTGGCCGCTATATTGGCCTTCACGTCGTTGTGCGCCAGGAACCACTCGAAACGGCGGCGCAGCACGTCGAGCGCATGCTGCCAACCGGTCCCCTGGTTCGGCACAAACGCCTGCAACACGCCGATCGTAATCGGCTCGTCGGCCTTGGGCTGGTACTCGAGCTCACCGGCCAACGGCGCGGTGTGCTCGAAGCCTACCTCGTGCAAGAAGCGGCCGATTTCGACATCAGGATTGACGCCCGATTCGGCCTTGCGAAACAGCTTCAGAATCAGCTTGTCGCCGAACACGATCGAGCTGTTGCTCTGCTCGCCTGCGCTGAGCTTCGGCGCAGGAATGCCGCCGTCGCTACGCCGCAGCCGCTTCAGCACCACCGTCGACGAGGCGACCAGGTCGCCCGATTTGCCGGGCGTGCGGCGGCGGCGCGCCATGGCATCGACGAGCGACTTCGCAAACGCCTCGTCGATGATCGCATCGTACACCACTCCCTCGCCCCCTTCGGCGACATTCACCCGCGCAACGACCAACTGCGGCAGCTCGCGCTGGATCCGCTCGGCCATCTCACCCAGCGCAAGCGCCAGCGGCACGACGTAATTCTCTGGCTCGCCTTCGGTGTAGTCGATGCGCATGAAAGCCAGATGCACCGTGTGATCCTGGCTGTCGCGGCCGGCGGGCACCACGTCGAGCAGGGCGGCCGATTGAATCGTTCGGGCTTTGCCGCCGAACCAACGGCGCGAAGGCAGCGAGGCGCGCAGACCGCGTTCGAGCTGTCCCCGCGCGCGGCCTTCGAACACCGATTCCCACTGGCCTGGGCCGCTGATGTTGAGCGTCGCACGGCGGACCTTCGCCGCGCCGTCGCCCTCGGCCGGGTCCGATTCACGCCGCAGATGAAACCAGAAGTAGCTATGCGGCCCCGGCGTGACCACCATCGGCTGCCGCGTGAGAACCGGGAACTTGGTGTGACCGAACAGCTCGATCGGCCGGCAGCCTTCGTAGGCCGACAGGTCGATCTCGGCAAACTGCGTGTGTCGCGACAGGTTGGCGACCACCAGCACCGACTGCCCTTGGAACGTGCGCACAAAGGCCAGCACCTTGGGATTGCTGGGCGAGAGCATTTCGAGCGTGCCGCGACTGAATGCCGGATATTGCTGGCGCAGCGCGATCAATCGCTTCGTCCACCACCACAGCGACTGCGGGTTGTTGTGCTGCGTCTCGACATTGACGGTTTCGTAGTGATATTCGAAATCGATGATCGGCGGCAGGTACAGGCGCTGTGGGTTGGCGCCCGAGAAGCCTGCGTTGCGATCGCCGCACCACTGCATGGGGGTGCGCACGCCGTTGCGGTCGCCCAGGTAAATGTTGTCGCCCATGCCGATCTCATCGCCGTAGTAGATCACCGGCGTGCCTGGCAGCGAGAACAGCAGCACGTTCATCAACTCGATCTTCCGCCGATCGTTGCCCATCAGCGGCGCCAGACGGCGGCGGATGCCGAGGTTGATCCGCGCCTGCGGATCGCGGGCGTAGATTCGCCACATGTAGTCGCGTTCCTCGTCGCTGACCATCTCGAGCGTCAGCTCGTCGTGATTGCGCAGGAACATCAGCCACTGGCAATTCTCGGGAATCGACGGCGTCTGCTGCAGGATGTCGACGATCGGGTAGCGGTCCTCCATCTGCACGGCCATGTACAGGCGCGGCATCACCGGAAAGTGAAACGCGGTGTGGCACTCATCGCCCGAGCCGAAATACGCGCTCGTGTCGTCGGGCCATTGGTTGGCCTCGGCCAGCAGCATGCGGTTCTCGAAATGCTCGTCGATGTGCCGGCGCAGCTGCTTGAGCACCTCGTGGGTTTCGGGCAGGTTCTCGCAGTTCGTCCCTTCGCGCTCGAACAGGTACGGCACCGCGTCGAGCCGCAGGCCATCGACTCCCATCTTCAGCCAGTGATCGAGCACGCCGAACAACGATTGCACGACGTGCGGATTCTCGAAGTTCAGGTCGGGCTGGTGGCTGTAGAACCGGTGCCAAAAGTACTGCCCCGCCACCGGGTCCCAGGTCCAGTTGCTGGGCTCGAAATCTTTGAAGATCACTCGGGCTTCGCGGTATTTGTCGGGCGTGTCGCTCCAGACGTAGTAATCGCGCCACCGGCTGCCGGGCTTGGCCCGCCGCGAGCGCTGGAACCACGCATGCTGGTCCGAGGTGTGGTTCAGCACCAGTTCGGTAATCACCTTCAGGCCGCGCGAATGCGCCTCGCGCAGGAACTCGCGAAATTGCGACATCGTGCCGTACATCGGGTTGATGTCGGAATAGTCGGCGATGTCGTAACCGTCGTCCTTCAATGGCGACGGATAAAACGGCAACAACCACACGCACGTGACGCCCAGGTCCTGCAGATAGTCGAGCTTCTGCGTCAGACCGACAAAGTCGCCGATGCCGTCGCCGTTGGAATCGCGAAACGACCGCACGTGCAACTGGTAGATGACGGCGTCCTTGTACCACAGCGCGTCGGCGCTGCGGTCGGTCGCGGTTTTTTCGAGCGTCGAGTTTTGCGTGGCAATGATCATGTTTGGAGGTATCGGCATGCAGGGTTCGGGATGCGGGGAACATTGGCTTCCCCGCATCCCGACTCCCGAATCCACAACCCCCCGCTCCTACAAAAAGTATTCGAATTGTTGTTCGCTGCGGACCCAGCGACGCAGCCGGAACACGTGGGCCGGCATCGCTTGCGGATCGAGTTCGATGTAATGCCGTGGTCCGTTCCACTGGTAGCGTGTCTCGCTGAGCAAGTCGTGGACCTGAAACGGGCGTGTTGCGGGCATGCCCATCGCCTCGGGCGGTAAGTGCAGCCAGCCGGTGTGCTTGTGATGCGGGTCCAGATTCACGATCACCAGCAACGTGTTGCTGCCGTCGCTGGTCGACTTGCTGTAAGCGATCAGTTGGTCGTTTTCGATCTCGTGGAAGGTCAGGTTCCCGTCGGACTGCAAGCACGGGTTCTCGTGGCGGATGCGGTTGATGTGCGTCATCAGCGGCCGCAGGCTGGCATCGGCCTCGAGGTTCCAACGGCGGATCTGGTACTTCTCGGAATCGAGGTACTCTTCGCTGCCCGGCTCGCGGGGGCGCCGCTCGCCCAGCTCGAAAGCCG
>DASZPI010000869.1:0-1806 GCA_035550355.1 Pirellulales bacterium | reverse complement strand
CGATCGCGGTTACTTCGCAATGCTTGCCGCGCTGCATGGCGGGAATGACTTTTACGGTGGCGATCTTGGCCACGCCGAGGATGCCCCAACGAATTCGCGTCATGCTTGCTGCACCTGGCTTGCAGTACCTGGGATGAATTGGTTCGACGGCTCGATTGTAGCGACGTTGCCCTGCGCTCGCTTATTTCTTCGCCGAGCATGGTCTGGGCGGCTTTATGCCTCGGGCTTGCCGCCGTATACTCGTGGGCTTTCCGCCTCGGTATTCCTGGTTTCGCGAGCCGCGCCTGCCATGACCTCACGCATCTACAATTTCTCTTCCGGCCCGGCGGTGTTGCCGATGCCGGTTCTCGAACGAGCCCGCGACGAGCTGCTCTGCCTGCCGGGCGTTGGCGTCTCGGCACTCGAAATCAGCCATCGCTCGCCGTGGTTCGAAGGAGTGCTGGCCGACACCGAGCAGGAGCTGCGCCGGCTGGTTGGCATTCCCGACAACTACAAAGTGCTGTTCCTGCAAGGGGGCGCACGGCTGCAGTTTTCGATGATCCCGATCAACATTTTGCGCGGCACGAACAAGCCGGCCGACTACGTGGTCACCGGCAGTTGGGGCACCATGGCCCAAGGCGAAGCGAAGCGCGAAGGGACGGTTCGCACCGCCTACAGCAGCAAGGCGACGAACTTCGATCGGCTGCCCGCCAAGGCCGAGCTCGACCTGGATCCCAACGCCGCCTACGTGCATGTTACGAGCAACGAGACCATTCAAGGCGTGCAATACGCCAGCGATCCCGAGGCGGGCAGTGCGCCGTTGGTCTGCGACTCGTCGAGCGACTTTCTGCACCGTCCGGTCGATATCTCGAAGTACGGGCTGCTGTACGCGTGCGCTCAAAAGAACCTGGGTCCCGCGGGCGTGACGATCGTCATCATTCGCGACGACTTGCTCGCGCGCAGCGACAAGAACCTGCCGTCGATGCTCAACTACCAGGCCTATGCCGCCGAGAAGTCGATGCAGAACACTCCGCCGGTGTTCGCGATCTACATTGTGAACCTGGTGTTGAAGTGGCTGCGCAACGACATGGGCGGCCTGGAGAAGATGCTCGACCACAATCGCCGCAAGGCAAAACTGCTGTACGACGTGATCGATTCCAGCGGCGGCTTCTATCGCGGCCACGCCCAGCCGGCAGTGCGCTCGCTGATGAACGTGACGTTCCGCCTGCCGGACGACGCGGCGCAAGACCGCTTCCTGAAGGGCGCCGAAGCGATTGGGCTCGAGTACCTCAAGGGGCACCGCTCGGTCGGCGGCATGCGGGCGAGCATCTACAACGCCATGCCCGTGGCCGGCGTCGAGAAGTTGCGCGATTACATGCGCGATTTCGCGAAAAAGGGCTGACGACCTCCCGCTGCGACCAGATCGAGTGCCGCCCATTCGATTGCCGCTCGTTCCGAGTGCGCAAAATAGCGAAGCTGGGTTGTTTTTGTGTCGCCCGGGAAAAAGCGTCGAAAAACGATTCTAGCGAGTCGATGCTTTTTGCTGTGCGAAGCGCCCGTGACGGCGGCGCTAGGACGCACGGACCGCGCCTTTTTTGCTCACGGAGCTCGCAACGATCATGGTTCAATTGCTGCATCGCCGTGCCGGCCGTTGGACTTGGGGTTTTACGCTCGCCTTGGGAAGCCTGTCGGCAGGTGGCGCAAAGCTCGCCGCGGTCGAGCCGAGGCTCGAACTGCTGCCTTCGGATAGTGTGCTGGCGCCGCTGACCGACCCTGGCCAAACCGAGCTGGAAAGTGTCGACGGCGAACTGATCCGCGAGCGCTATC
>DASZPI010000868.1:0-5898 GCA_035550355.1 Pirellulales bacterium | reverse complement strand
AGTGCTGTCCGCCGATTTCACGATCACGTACGACGCGAGCCAGCTTAGCATCAGTAATACCGATGTGACCCTAAGCAGCTACCTCGTCAGCCAGGACTGGGGGATCGCTAAAAATACGACCACGGCCGGTCAGATTCTGCTAAGTCTCTACGCGACCGATCAAGGTGCCCTGCCGTCGGGGACGCCGCAACTGGTCAATCTGAACTTCCACGTGGCGAGCAATGCCCAGGCGGGAACGAGTCCGATCGGATTGTCTCTCACGCAAAATCAGTCGATCAACCAGAAGGGTTTCAACGAAGGCAACTTGGTCACCTCGTTCAGCAACGGCAGCGTGATCGTGCCTGCGTCTATCGCTAACGAGTACATCTTCTACAACAATTCGAAGTTCGACTCGAACAACTCGGCCGCCAACTCCAGCGACTACAACGCGATTGCAACCGACAAAACGGGGCTTCAGCCCGGTGGGACAGCGTCATTCTCCAACTACACCAGCTATTCGCGTGGCATTAACGGAATACTGGTCGACTTTGCCAACTTGTCGACGTCGACCACTTTGTCGGCCAGCGATTTCCAATTCAAGGTTGGCAACAACAATACGCCATCGGGCTGGGCCAACGCTCCCGCACCGCAGACGGTCACGACCTGGGTAGGCCCGAACGGCCACCTGTTTGCCGACGTTGTCTGGGCCGATAACCAGATCCAGAACCAATGGCTGCAAATCACAGTCAAGGCTGATGCGAACACGCACCTGGCATCCGACCGCGTGTTCTATTTTGGCAATGAAATCGGCGACACCGGTGCTGCGAATACGGGCACGAAGGCGTTCGTGTCGGCAGCGGATGTCTCGGGCGTTCAGTCGAACCCCGCAACCTCCTTGCACCCCTCGCCGATTACGGGTGCATACGACCTGAACCGCGACGGCCTGGTCAATGCCGCCGATATCATGATCGCTCAAGGCAGTCTCAACAGCAGCCTCAGCCCGACGGCACTGACATTGATCAGCCCACCGAGCGCTCCGGCCGCACTCATTGCGACTGGCTCGAGCCAGGCTCTGAGCATGGCCACGGGGGCCTCGCAGCCGGCCACTTCAGACGCGGTGATTACGGCGGCTTCCATGCCGGCGACGAGCACGGGCAAGACGTCGCAAGCCGCGTCCGTTGATCACGTCTTCGCCGAACTCAAGGCACTTGGCTTGGACGCGGATCACCGACTCGAGAGTTTGCTGGAATCGTCTTCGGACGACTCGTGGGCGAAATCCCTGGAAGCTGACCTGGAAAGCCTCGCACAACACCTACTGACATCGCGTAGCCAAAAGTAGCGCGCACTCGGCTCACATTACAAATAACCGCCGATCCATGTCTGGACATCGATCGGCAACAATACATTTCCAATCTCTGCTCGTTATGAGCAGGCGCTGAAAATGCGCGCGTAAGGTGTGACAATTGTGACAGCGCTATAAACAATATTCTGAAAACTACACTTGCATCTCTATATTTTCGTTGACGGTCGCGTACCCCAATTGTAGCATGCTGCTAGGTTGAAAACACTATTTACGCCGCTTGCATCGTAACAGGCATATGAATAAGGAGCTGATAATGATGCTGACCCGTCGCACGCGCACTGTGACACAATTCGACCGCCAGGCGGCGCGACTTTTGGTCGCGGCATTGGCGATTCTATATTCATGCGGTCAATCAAGCCTTGCCGCCACGATTACGATTGGCGATCCGGTTACGCATACAATTTCGCTGCTGCCGAATACACCGAATCAGACCGTGCCCATTTCGATTTCGGGAACGGACACCAACGTGGTCGGCATGGACTTTTTCGTAATCGTCGGTGATGGTGGCCCGCAATTGGCGCAGTGGTCGATCGGCCTTCCCGCAGGTACGGCCGCACCTGATTTTGCAAATCTGCCTTCTGACGTGAATATCACGGGGACAGGGACGATCTTCGCTGGCGTGAACACCGGCGCGTTCGATTTGTTCGCGGGCAACGGGCCGCCGGGCCCGTACTTCGGTTCGTTGCCGCAAGCGGCGGCTTACGAGACCAACACTTTAACGCCCTCAACGCATGTGACCGACAATGGTGTAATTGCCTATCTGACATTCGACACCACGGGTTTCACCTCGGGCAACTGGCCGATCGCGCTCAACGATACGGGACTCGGCGGAACGGATTACACGGACCTTGTCCTTAGCACGGGCTCTGTGATTGTGCCGACGGTGCTGGGCGGTCAGATCAAGATTATTCCAGAGCCATCGTCGATACTGCTCGGCGGACTCGCGGTCGCCCTAGCGGCCTTGCATGTCGGCCGAATCAGACGTCGGGGTTGAGCAGCCAGGTGAGCGCCCCGGTGTCAAGCGCCGTCGAATGCTCGCCGAGCTGTTATCACCGGCGGCTACTCGATTTCACGCCAGCGCGCGGGGCCAAGTACCTTTTCTATCAATCTCCCTGCGCTCAATGTGCATTCAACGATCTCAAAGTCTCTACTGTGTGAGGTCGTGCGATCGTGGCCTTCGACTTGGGACAAACCACTGCTTGCACAGTGAATTACCCGTCCGTGCGTCCAATGGGCGCGAGATGGCCGCGCTCGCCACATTCGTCTTCGGAAACGCGTAGGTCGTCATCGCTGACATACCGAGACTCATGGCTGTTTGTGGGAAGCGCCCGTCAAGTTGCGCACAATTGATTTTGGGTAGTGCCTGGAGCTGGGTTGGTTCCTTGTTGGTTTTTGTCTGCCTTTATTCCCCGTCGGGGGAATAAAAAGGTCGCCAGTTTACGCGATCGCTACTTCGTCCGTGGTTTGCTTCACTTCGTGGAGCCTTTCCATATCGAGGTAGACGCGCTTGCCGCAACGCGTGGCGGCGATGTGACGCAGCAGCGCTGCAGCTGTTAGTCCAGTCGCCCCATGGCAACTGGACAGGGTGGAACTTTCCACAACCTCTGTAGCGGACATTAGTTGCGACTTGAGCCCATCAGCTAACTCGGCATCAACTCAACAGCAACTGCAAATCCTCTAGAGTTAGGCTCTGCAACAAGCTGTTGTCCGCCGAAACGATCGCCTCGGCCAGATCCCGCTTGTGATTCTGCAACTGCAGGATTTTCTCTTCAACAGTCTGCCGTGCGATCAATCGGTACGCGAATACGTGTCGATCTTGCCCCAAGCGATGCGCGCGATCGACGGCTTGCGCTTCGACGGCGGGATTCCACCACGGATCGAGAATAAACACGTAGTCGGCAGCCGTGAGATTCAAGCCTTGTCCACCGGCCTTGAGGCTGATGAGAAACAGCCGGCAAGCGGCATCGGTTTGGAACCGCTCGACGGCGGCTTGCCGCTTCCTAGTCTTGCCGTCAAGATATTCGTACGAGATGGGGCGATGATCGAGCCGCCGGCGCACAATGGCCAACAGGCTCGTGAACTGTGAAAACACAAGGGCCTTGTGCCCTTCGTCAATGACTTCCTGTAGTTGTTCCAGCAACGCGTCCAGTTTTGCGCTGCCGGCGTCGAGCGCCTTTTTGTCGAGAAGTCCCGGATGACAGGCGGCCTGCCGTAGTCGTAGCAGCGCTTCCAAGACATGGATCTTCGATTTTTTGACGCCAACCTTGTTGACGCGCGCCAACAACGACTCCCTGTAATGCTCGCGCAGCTCATTGTAGAGCCGTCGCTCGCTGTCGCCGAGTTCGCAGAACAGGGTTTGTTCGGTCTTCTCCGGCAACTCGGCGAGGACCTGCTTCTTGGTGCGTCGCAACATGAAAGGACGCAGGGACCTTGCCAGGAGCCGTATATCCTCTGCCGGTTCGCCGGCCACCTCTTCCGGTAGCTCGGCCACGCCGTTGTGTTGAATAACCCGGTCACGACGACCGTTGAACAGCTGCGCCCCTTTCTTGCTTCGACCGAGCATTCCCGGATTCAGGAATTCGAACAACGACCAGAGTTCTCCCAGGTGGTTCTCGACGGGCGTGCCGGTCATTGCCAGCCGGCGCCGTGCCTTAAGTAGTCGGCATGCCTTGGCCGCTTGCGAAGACGCATTCTTGATCGCCTGGGCCTCGTCGAGGATTACGACGTCGAATTGGCGCTCGACGAGCTTAGCTGCATCGCGCCGGAGCGTTCCGTAGGTCGTGACGACGAGATCGTATTCATCCAGTCGGCTTAAGCCAGCGGCGCGGTCTAATCCCGTATAATTGAGAACGCGCAGCTTGGGGGTAAAACGGCTGGCCTCGTCCATCCAATTGAAGACCAAGCTGCGCGGCACGACAACAAGCGACGGCTCGCGCGCGGTTTGGGGGGTGCGTCGCGGGCCACCTGCCTTCGTGCGCCGCTCGTCGAGTAGCGCCAGTACCTGGACCGTCTTACCCAACCCCATGTCGTCCGCCAGACAGCCGCCGACGCCAATTTCGTCGAGGAAATGCAACCAACCCAGACCGTTACGCTGATAGGGTCGCAACGTGCCGATGAAGGACTTGGGCTCCTTGTGCGGACGAATGCCGTCGAAGGCCTGCAACTTGTCGCGCAACCGCGCGAAAGCCTTGTCGACGGCGACATGGTCCGTTTCTTGAGCTGCCAGCAGAGCATCGAGCAAGCCCGCCTGCGCGGGGGAAAACTGCAGACGATCACCCTTGGTTTCGCCGAGCTCGACCAAACCGCCGAATCGAGCCAGCCACTCGTCCGGGAGCATTCCTTGCGAGCCGTCGCCGAGGGCTACAAAGCGCTCTCCCTTGCGGAGCGCCGCCAACAACGTGGGCAACGGAGCGCTAATACCGCCGAAATCGCACGCTCCTTCCAAATCGAACCAGTCGATGCCACTGGTGACCGACAGCGACACCTTGCCAGCACTTCGAATCGGACGCCCTTCGGCCTCGACCGACCAGCCCAATGAGATCAATCGCAAAACAAGCGGTATCATCTTGTTCGGGGCGACGAATGCCGGCCCCTGTTCCGCGGAATCGTAGTATCGTCCGCGGTGCGCTCCGGCGGCAAGAAGCTGATCGAACGCGCTCTGTTCCGCCGCCAAGTTGCGCCGTATGGCGCTGCGCGTGCCGCGCTCATACCATGCAGGCGGGCCGCTCCCGAACGAGGCTGACCGGTCGCCATAGCGAAACGTCAGCAAACATTCCAGATCGTTGTTCCACGTCCGACGCGACTTCGTGATCTTCAACGCGGGCGAAGGAACCGGACATTGCTCCTCCCACCGCAATTCGCTGGGCCATTCGATGAGCAGCGGACTCGGCAACTCCGCCACTGCCTGGACAAATTCTTGCTCCTCCTTGACCGGCACCTGTAAGGGACCAATCTCCCGCAACATCGCCCCCCACGAAAAGGATCCGCACGGATCGAACCGCGCGATCCGACCAGGAAAGATGGCCAATCCGACCGACAATACGGCCAGGGGGCCGCTCAACTCTTCGACCTCGATTCCTCGTGCTAATTTGCCACCCAATTGCCAGCATTTCCGGTCAGCGCTCTTGGTCACTTCCAGAACCAGTTTCCACGCCGGACCGTCGTCCCATGCCAACAAACGAATCGGGTTGTCTCGCTCATGGCTGTCGTCTTGTAGCCAGCCGAACCGCCCCGACCCGCACAGTTGCGGCAACACGATGTCGAACATCGCGGGCGATATGGCGAACTCGCTGACTTTGAAATAGCCATTCGCCTCTGCATAGGCACTGCCGTACCCAAGATCGCGCTCATTGCCGACCAGCAGGCCGATCAACGTCCGATCTTCCTCGGAAGTGAGTTCCGCGATCTCCCTCGTCGAAAGCCTGAGAACCTTCAGCGTGCCAGGTGTGCCGTCCTTCTTCACGGCGCGTTGCCACAGCGAAACGCTGGGCCAGCCACGCTCCCGGGTGCGACTAATGTCCAATACGTACCAGATTTGCCGCGGTTTGCTCGCGGGA
>DASZPI010000867.1:0-9296 GCA_035550355.1 Pirellulales bacterium | reverse complement strand
CGAGCCGCAGCGCGGCATGCGTGCCGCGCTGCGCGCTCGTCGTCGTGGTGCATCGGCGCGTCACGGCCCCGCGACGTTCACGCGGCCGCCGGGCATTTCGACCTTCGCCCAGAACGGGTGTCGGCGGTCGCCGCGCGTGCGAATATCTTCGAGCATGACCGTCAGATCGGGGTGCACAAACGGCTCGCTGGGCTTGGGTCGTTGGCCATTGACCAGCAATCGCACCGGCTGCGCGAAATTGAGCATCTCGGGGCTCAACCACAGCGTGACCGAGGCCGCGGCAGTCTTGACGATCGCGCCGTTGGTCGCGGTCAAAGTTGCTTCGGTGATCGCGGCAATCGTGTTCCGCTGCGGCGGCCATTGCTCGGGCTCGACGATCGTCTTCGCCGGCAGATCGCGCATCTCGACCCACCAGAAAAAGTTGTCCCAGCTGCGCATCGAGCGGCACTTGAATTCGCGCGGGAAGAAATTGCGTTGAAACCGCGACATCCAATCGAACAGCCGTTGCACCTCGTCGGAGAAGTGCT
Organism: Pirellulales bacterium; assembly: GCA_035550355.1. Classification (GTDB taxonomy): domain Bacteria; phylum Planctomycetota; class Planctomycetia; order Pirellulales; family PNKZ01; genus DATAXP01. The sequence goes on along the minus strand of DASZPI010000867.1, from coordinate 8,769 downwards.
CGTGCCCGCGCCCCTGGTATTCGACGACCGTCACGTTGTAGTGCCACTTCATGTACCGGTCGAGATCGCGGGCGTTCTTCACGCTTTTGTCGCCATCGTATTCACCGCACACCAGGTAGAACGGCACGTACTTGGCGTTCTCCCAATAGTGCGCGACATACCGATCGGCCACCGCCGTGATCGGAATCACGCCCGCCCACAAGTCCGGATGCGCCAGCGCGATGTCCCAGGCGGCGTCGCCGCCGATCGAATGCCCCGACAGAAACACGCGGTCGGTATCGATCGCGTAGCGGCGGCAAGCATCGCGCAGGCTGTTGAGCACGGCGCCGTGTTCGCGTGCCGAGTAGGCGTATTCGTTCTGCTCGGGCTTGGCCCAGGCCGGCGCAATCACGATGTAGCCGTTGCGCGTGGCCTGCCCCAGGCGCATGCCGCTGGCCGGGTCGCGCGTGCCGGCCCACCATTCGATCTGCTGCTCGGCGGTGCTGCCGGCGCCATGCAGCGTCACGATCGTCGGATAGCTGCGATACGGGTCGTATTCCGGCGGAAGCTGGATGGTGTAGCTGTGCGCCGGCTCGCCGTTGACCGCTTCGATTTCGTGCCGGTACAGCCCGGGCTCGCTGGCGATCGGCGCTCCCAGGCCCAGCGGCGGCTTCATGTGGTCGGCCAGCTTCGCCAGGAACGCCGGCGTCGCCGACTCGTTGCTCTTGGCCTGCGCCAGGATCGTGTCGCGGTTCACCCGCACCGGCTCGACGAAGTATCGCCGCATCAGGTTCCGCGTATCGACCAGCGCCATGGCCGTCGGCAGCCGCCGCATGGCATCGTTGCTGCCCACCAGCCAGCCGCTGATGGCCAACGCCAGGCGATCCTCGGGTTGCAGGTTCGGATCGTCCCAGAATTGCCGATACGCCGCCATGCGCGGCAACGTGTTCAGGTTCAGCTCGGCGGCCAGCTCGTCGCGAATCTCGTTCAGCCGGTTGCCGTAGGCCGAGTCCTTCACCTGCGCCAGATCGTCATCGAAGTGTTTCATCACCTCGTACGTCTGCCCGATCTCGATCGCGTACTGGTCGAGCAGCTCGCGCACGGCCACCAGGGTTTCGCCGGCCACATCCTCGGGCGGAAAATGCTCGAGCATGCTGTAGGCCAACTGGTGCTGACCGGCGGCGCGGCGGATCTTGGCCTCGGCCAGAATGCGCCGCGCGTACGCCTGCCGCAGCCGAACCACCGTGGGCTGGTACTGGTCCTTGCCCTCGGGAAAGTCGGCAATGATCTGCTTCAGCCGCTCCTCGGCGTCTTTGTAACGTTCGCTTTGCAGGTAGAAACGGACGCCGGTGAGCCGTTGGTCGATCTTGTTCGAATCGAACAGCCGATTGAGGATTTTCTCCAGTGCCGACGGAGGAATCGAGCTGGTCGCGATCCGCTGCTCCCAGACCAGCGACTTGCCGTCTTGCTGCAACGCCTCGACCTTGGTCCATTCGGGCGTCAGCAGCGTGATGCCTTGGATCACCGGCAGCACCCCTTGCGAGGTGCGCATTTTGAGCACGCGGCGGCCGAACTCGTCGAACGGCGACACCTCCAGGATCTGCCCCACCATGCCGACGCGTGCGCCGTTGTGGGCCACCGGCTGGCGCAGCGCGATCCGTTCGAAACCATCGGACGATTCTTTTTCGTCGATCGCCGCAATCTGGAACCGCGGAATAAACGTCCGCCGCAGGTCGTCATCGACCAGCACGATCGGCTGCGTCTGCACCCCTTCGGCCGGCGGCGGCGTGTTGGGGTTCTCGGCCATCGACGACAGTCGCGCGATCCGCCCCTCGATCACTCGGCCGTCCTTGAGCGTGAGCTTCGCGGCGCGCGCGTCGGCTGCCAGCACGCAAAGCCACGCCGCGCAGCCGACCATCGCAAGGGTTTTAATCATGCAACTCCATTGTCGATCGGGCTTTGGGCAAGTCAATCAAGCAGGCGCCCCTTGTTTCGCCGGCGGTTCGACCGCGACGCGGAACTGTCGGAACCTGATTGACGCTCCTGCGCACAACCCGCAGAATTGGCATCTTCCCAACCGTGCAAGCGATCCTCAACCATGCTCCGACGCCTAATCTTCACTCTGCTCGTGGCGGCGATGGTCGCTGTGCCCATGATTGCGCTCGTATTGGCAGGCTTCGGCTACTGTCTTGCTGCCATGGGCGACGCGCTCGGCGGCAGGGTGTGCTGGCGGCTTGCCCAGGCGGCCGGCATTCTCTGGGCGCTCGACCTGGTGTTGCTCGTGGTGGCCATGGCGCTGGCGACGTGGTCCAGTGCGGAAAATCGTTCGCCTTACGAGAACCGAACGAGCGAAGAACCGCCGCTGGAATAATAATTGCATCCATCAAACCAGGCGAGCACGAGCACTTGGCGAAGGAGCAAGGCAATGGACAGTTTGCAAGGCAAGCGAGTCGCGATCTTGGTGGCCGACGGTTTCGAACAGATCGAGCTGGAGAGCCCGAAGCAGGCTCTGGAAGAAGCCGGCGCAAAGACCGACATCGTCTCGCCGTCGCACAACCGGGTCAAAGCGTGGCAGTTCTCCGAATGGGGCGATGAGTTCACGGTTGACGTGCAACTTGAACAGGCCAGTGCCGACGACTACGACGCCCTGGTATTGCCCGGCGGCGTGATGAACCCCGATACGCTGCGCACCGACATCGACGCCTTGCAGTTCGTCCGCGCCTTCTTCGAGGCCGGCAAGCCGATCGCCGCGATCTGCCATGGCCCATGGACGCTGATCGACGCGGGCATCGTCTCCGGCCGCAAGCTGACTTCGTTCCACTCGCTGCAGACCGACCTGCGCAACGCCGGCGCGCAATGGGTCGACGAAGAGGTCGTGGTCGATAACGGGCTGGTGACCAGCCGCTGCCCGGACGACCTGCCGGCATTCAATCGCAAGATGGTCGAAGAGATTCACGAAGGCGCGCACGCGCACTAACGCGCAACGCCGCGTGGCGAGTGGCCGAACGGGTGCCGGCGACGCTGGCCGCCGTGGCTCACTTCGCCTGCTGCATTTGCCGGTCGCGGTTGCTACACTCGAAGCATCGGCCGACTGAAATGCACGATCGCGTTCGCGCCACGTCATGTCGATTGCTCACGCCTGTCCGCGTTGCCAGGAAACGCTCGATTTACCGCCAGCCAGCCTGGGACTGGTCGTAGCGTGCCCGCGCTGCGGCGCGTCGTCGCTGGTCGCCGACAGTCCGCCGCCCCCCCCTGCCCCGAGCGCCGGGCGCGCGGGCTTCGGTTACGACGAAGTCCATACCATCTTGGAAGCGACGGCGGGGCCGCCGCGGCCGCCGGACGCACGGGCCACGCCGGGCCGAAAATCCGAGACGGCCAGCCCCGGCTCGTTTCCGCCCGTTGCCACACAGTCGCCGGTGCCGGCCGAGCTGCGCGATATGATTTTGATTTCGCGCCGCGCAGTGTATGCCCAGGCCTTGTTGTTTTGCGCGGTCGCGGCCCTGGGGTTCGCCGCAGGCTACGCGGTGGCGCGCCGCACCGGCGCCGCTGCGAGCGGCCAGGACACGGCGGCCAACGATAGTCCGGTCGCCGTGCAAGGGGTCGTGACCTTCGGGCCCAAAGGCGTGCTCCAAAAAGATGTCGGGGCCGTGATCGTCGCCCTGCCGGTCAACCGTCGTCCCCTGTCGCGGCTCAGCGCCCAGGGATTGCAGGTCGCCGAACACGACGGCGCCGAGACGAACGCAGCGCTGGCCGCGATCCACGCGCTCGACGGCGATTACGTGCGTGCCGACGAGAACGGCGCGTTCGAGCTGGTGGTCAAGCGGCCGGGCGTGTACCGGCTGTTGATCGTGTCGCGAAACACGCTCCGCGCCCCGCGCGAAACGATTGCCGGCCACGAGCTCGAAGAGATGAGCACGTACTTCCAGATGCCGGCCGAAGTGATCGGGCTGCATCGCTACTTTTGGAAAACCGAGCGCTTCGACCACCGCAATCACGCGGTCGCGCAGACCTTTCCGGCCACCGGTGCGTAGCGCTGATGCAGCGCGGACGAACTGCCGAGGTCGCACCCCGTGGTCAACACACCACATCGTCCCACGGCGGACGCCAGCACGGCACGCGCGGAAACAGCGCCGACGCCAGGTCGAGCGCCAGCCGCGTGGACGAGCGAATCCGGCCCTGTTCAACGGCTTGGGACAAGTCGAGATGACCCATCACGAGCCGCGTGAACTCGGCCGAGTTGAGCGTCAGATAGCTGCGCCCCAAATTGCCGCGCGTCAATCGAGCGCTGCGACGATCGATCGAAACCCGATGCTTCTGACCGTCGACGCACAGTCCGAGCGTCACGCGCGTCGGCAGGCCGGCGTCGATCGCGCGGCGATAGCAGGCTTCGCCCGTCATGCGCACAAAGCGGCCCGGCTCGAGCAGCTTGACCATAAAGACGTCGCCGTCGTTGGCCTCGCGGTGGGTCATCGTTCCGCCGGCGCCAAGCAACAGCCGGTGCAGCGGGTCGGACGGAGAGGCATGCAGTTGAATCGCGCGATCGTCGCGCTCGATGACTTCGCCGCAGGCGCGCGCCAACAGTTGCTCGGCAACGCTCAGCCCGCCGGCCGAGGAACCGGGCATGCTGCTGGGAGTGAAAGCATCGACGCGCGGCAACGCCGCCGCTCCCGGTCGGACCACCAGCTCGACAATCTGCCGGCCGCGCATCACCACGTACCCGGCGATCGGACTGTCGAGCGACGCCCAATCGAAGTACTCGGGCCCGTCGATCGCGACGAAGATTTGATCGAACTCGTGCCGGCTGACCCGCCAACGCCAATAGGCCTCGGTCCGTTCGAACGGGCCGTAGGCAAACGCCATTTGCTGGCTGTACAGTCGCATCAGGCCCAACAGCTCGACCTGTCGCCAGGGTCGAATGCGCAGCGTCGATTCACAGCCCTCGACCTGCCGGGCCGAAAGCTGGGCCAGCACGTCGCGCGTGGCCGCCGACGAATAACAATGCCGTCCGCAAACGGCCCAGCCGTGCGGCCGGAAGAAATGCGGCACGCGTGTCGTCAGCAAGGCGGCAATCGCGCCGTCGGCGCGCATGGTGCGTTCGGCTGCCCTGAGCAGCGCTCGAGCGATGCCGTGGCCACGGTACTCGGGCAACACGCCCACCCCGGCCAGGCCCGCGACCGGTATCAACGCGCCGCCGAAATACATCACGCGCTTCAGCACGTGCGCGTGACCGACGATCTGCGACCCGTGGCGGACCACAATGCGATCGGCCGGCTCGTAGAATGGATCGTCCAGCGAGGCCAAAAAGGCATCGCGTCCGCCGGCCGGAAACACGACCGACATGAACTGCTGGATGCCGATATGGTCGCCGGCGGTGGCGCGGACCAGTTCGAAGCGATCGGCGTTGCCGGGCAGCATTCGCGTGGCCGGCGGGTGCTGTGCGAGCGCGGCCTTCTGGGGAGACGCTGGTTTAGCCGTGGCCTGCGGTCCGTGCGTTGCGATGCTCCCCCGCGACGTTTGCGAGACGCGCGCCCGCGCCGGCGACTCCAATACTGCCGTCGACCGAGGGACGCGCGATCTGGCCGTCGTGCTCATCGTCAGATTCCTTTCATCCGAGCCTCCATCGCCGCCTGGAATCCGATCAGATTAGGAAACTCACGCTTGAAAATCCAGCATAAAGTTTCGAATCTCCGCTTCCGGATAGAGACAGAACGAGTAATCGCGCCGACCAAGCACGCGCTGCGCCGCCAACTGGCGGGCAAGCGTCTCGCGCCGCAGCTCGAGCGCCTGGCGCTGGTGCGAGATGAACGGCTGCAGCGCTTCGTTCGCGCTGCGGATGCCGTGGCAGCGCCCGCGCGCCAGCTCGGGCTCGCCGGCGCCGGTGATCCAACGTTCCTTTTCGGCAATCAACTCGGCGGCCTGCGGGTTGCGGGCCGCAGCACCGTCGCGCTCCACGAACCGCTCGGGATGGAACTGCGTCGCGCGCAGATCATTGAGCACCGCGCGCCATTGCTCGACGTGCACCTCGGGCTGCTCGATCGGCAGCAGCAGGGTGGCCGACAGGATGGCAAATCGCGGCAGCTCGAAGCCGAAAAACCGCTCGGCGATTCGGTCGGTCAGCTCGTCGTATTTTCCGCCGCCGATGCCGTGGATGAACACGTCGCCCACGACCAAGCGCGCGAACAAGGTGGTCATCAACGCGCGGGTGCGCAAACAGATGCCGCGCCGCCCGAGCTGACCGAGCATGTCGACCGCGGCCGAGGCGTCGTCTTCGGGCCCCACCGGCAGCGCGAATTCCGTGCCGCGGCGATCGCTAATCACCAGCTCCTCGCCGCGCTGACGGGCGAACACGCGGCGGCGCACCGGGTCGTCGGCCGACCACAGCCAAAACGGCGCCTCGAGCCAATCGTCGGCAGCGGCCAGGTTCGGCACCGGATGATTCACGCTCCGCAAGCGACGCGCGCGGCGATACTCGACCACAACGTCGTTGTACGTCGACCACAGCCGGGGCAAGTTCGCGAGCAAGTGGGCGGCGAACCAGGCGAACGGCTCCGACTCGCAGACCCTGCTCTGCGGCAGTTCCAGCGTCGCCGAGGCCCAGTCCCCTTCGACCTGGTGCCGCGCCTGCGCGAATGCCGCACCCAGATTGCCGGTCGCGTCGGCTCGTGCGATCACGCGGGGCCAAAACTGTTCGACGAACGGCTGCGGCACGAGCGAGTGCAGTTGCTCGACCACGCGACGATCGAAGCTGGTGAACAAGTCGCGATCGACGATCTCGCGACGCTCGAACGGAACGCCCGAGCGATGACGATCGAACGGCACTTTGCTCAGATGCGGTCGCTCGACGGTGCCGGTAGGCACGGCAAGCGCAGCGCTCTTGGGCGCGTCGGTATCGACGACCAGGTTGATCGGGGTCGCGCCGTGCGCGGCCGCCAGGCGACCGAGGGCAAAGTTTTTCGCCCAAACGCCCGGATGGAACAACTGCGGTTGATGGCCTGCCAGGAACAGCCGCTCGCTGCGACCGTCGAGCGCGACATCGCGGTAGGTAGCGGTGTAGCGACGTGCCGCGTCGAGCAGCTCGCGTTGGGCCAGCGACCGCAGCACGGCGAGCGATCGCCCTTGAAAGTCGTAGTCGCAACGTTCGAGTTGTGCGCGGTTGGCGTCGATGATTGCCGGCAGCGCCGACCAGGGCGGATCGACGACGACGCCACGGTTTTCGTGCGGGGCGCGGATGCGGCGCGGCGCGGCCACGCGCGCAGCAGCGTCAGGCGTCTCGGCCCCGGGTCGCGGTTCAGCCATGCAAAGCGGCCCTGGGCTCATCGTGCACACTCGCCACAGAGCGTGCCGCGGGCGGGTTCCGAGTCGGCGGTCGGCGCGGCCGCAGACGATACCGCGGCCAACGAGCGATCGATCACCACGCGATAGTAGTTCAATCGGGTTTGTGCGTCGTCCAACGAACCGCCGAACGAACGCTCCTCGGGCAGGTAAATCAACGGCACCGGCAACTCGACGATCCGCAAACCAGCATGCGACGCCCGAACCCACAACTCCAGCGGCATGGCGTAGCCAGTATCGATTGTCTTCAGCTTCGGCAACACTTCCACGCGGTAAGCCTTGAAGCCGCAGAAGGCGTCGGTCAGGTGCAAGCCCAATCGCTGGTTGATCTCGGCGGTGATCTGCTCGTTGATCTTGCGGCGCGCCTCGGGCGGACGGCTGTCGCCGGCGAATTGCTGCAAGTAACGACTGCCCGACACGATGTCCACGTCTTGACACGCTTCGACAAACTGCGGGATGCGGCACGGCTGGTGTTGCCCGTCGCAGTCGATCGTCACCAAAACGTCGTAGCGATGCTGCACGGCATAGTCGAAGGCCGTCAGCAGTGCGGCGCCGTAGCCACGATTCTGGGGATGGTGGACCAGATGGATGCCGTCGATCGTGTCGAGCAACGGACCGCTGCCGTCGGACGAGCCGTCGTCGACGACCAGGATCTCGGGGCTGAAGCGGCGCACTTCGGCGAGCACCGCTGCGACGTGCTTCACCTCGTTGTACACCGGCAGCGCGGTCAGAAAGCGGGTTGTCGCCATCAAAGGCTCCGATCGAAAACGGCCGGATGCGAGCATCGAAGCGTTGGAGTCATGGCGTTGCGCGGTCGTGCGTCGCTGCAACACTCCATCACTGCGATCCTCCGGTATGTCGGCGGGGAAACAGGCTATTCTAGGCCCGCGCCGATCGTCGTCAAACAAACGTCTGACGTGCCAAAGACTTGCGCGGCCGGACATCTTGCCCACAGCGTGCAGGCATTACAGCCAGACGAGTGGATCGCGTTCGCGGCGGCTGGGCCAAACGCGAATGCCGGCAAACTGCGCGCCGAGGACGCGGGCCAGATGCTCGACGCCAAAACGCTCGCTGGCAAAGTGGCCCACCAGGATCATTGCCCTGCCGAGCGCCTCGGCCTCGAGGCAGGTATGAAACCTTGCCTCGCCGGTGAGCAAGCATTGGCACCCTTGGCGCTCGGCGGCCTCGAGAAACTCGCCGCCGCTGCCGCACGCCACGGCAACTTGCTCGATCGCCTGGTCGGTCGAGCCGACGATCTGCACGTGTGCGATCGAGAGCATTTTCTTGACATCGACCGCCAACTCGCCAAGCGTGCGCTGGCGCGGCAGCCGACCGTAGCGTCCCGCGCCGGTGCCTGCGGGCGCAGCGGCGCTTGCCGTCGGCAGCAGCGGTGCGATGTGCTGCAGCTCCAGCCCCTCGGCCAGCCGGCGGTTGATGCCGTCGACGGTCGAATCGAAC
>DASZPI010000866.1:0-1667 GCA_035550355.1 Pirellulales bacterium | reverse complement strand
CACCGGACAGGTGTTCGCCGACCAGGCAGTCATGTTCCCGCTGGTGTCGCTGCAGGCGATGGACCGCAAGCCAGCGACCGTCACACTCGCCTTCGTAAAGGCGAAGCCGGGAGTGAATATTGATCAGCTTCGCAGTCGAGTTGAACAGGACTACCCCGAGCTCGCCACGGTGCGCACCGAGTCCGATTTTGGCCGTGTTGACCGGAACCTCGCGTTGCTCTCGGCGGCTAACACGGGCGTTTCGGCACTCGCCCTGGTCATCGGTGCGATTACCGTCATGAACGCCATGGTGCTTGCCGTCTTCGAGCGCACGCGCGAATTCGGCGTGCTGCGCGCGATTGGATGGGCAAAGTCTCGGGTCCTGCTGGCCGTACTCATTGAGGCGCTGTTCCTCGGGCTCGCTGGCGCAGCCGTAGGTGTCGCGATCGCGTTCATTGCCGTGCCGATATTACAGAAGTCGCCCGAGCTCGTCGGCGTGTTTCAGCCACGCTATTCCTCGGCGGTGTTCGGGCGCGCATTGCTGATCACGCTCGCGTTGGCGTTCTTCGGCGCCATCTACCCGGCGATTCGTGCCGCATTCCTCAGACCAATCGAGGCGATCCGCCATGAGTGACTACAATCCTCCCGCTATTGAGGTGATCGACCTGGTGAAGACATTCGACGGAGGCCGCCTGCGGGCCCTGGACGACGTGTCCTTCACAATTGAGGAAGGCTCATGGGTGGCGCTCTGGGGGCCCTCCGGCTGCGGCAAGTCCACTCTTCTTCACCTGATTGCTGCGCTCGACGACCCGACCTCTGGCCGCATCCTCGTCCACGGACAGGACCTGCGCCATATCTCCAATCTGGATCACTACCGCCGCGAAGTTGTTGGTCTCGTGTTCCAGCTGCATAACCTTCTTCCTCACCTGACAGCCATCGAGAACCTCGAAGTAGCGGTGCTCGGCTCGAAGCTTTCACACCACCAGCAACGCCAGCGGGCCCGGGAGCTGCTCGATGCAGTCGGCCTCGGCGCGCGCATGGACGTGAAGCCTCCGGCGCTCTCTGGCGGTGAACGCCAAAAGCTGGCGATCGCCCGGGCTCTTGTCAACGAACCGTCGCTCCTGCTCGCAGATGAACCGACGGGAAGCCTGGACTCTGCGGCTACTCAGATGGTGCTGGAACTTTTTGGCCGCCTTCGCAAGGAACGCAATGTGACGCTCATCATGGTCACGCATGATGCCGAAGTGGCCCGCGCCGCCGACCGTATCATCCACATGCGCGATGGCAGCATCGTCTCAGACGCACAGTCGCTGACGAGCACGGTTGCGAGAGCGTGAACTTCCACGGTCCCGACATTGATTTTGGACTTGAGTTCGCGCACCTCAACCGCGGTGCGGTTGTCGGGCTCATTGCAATCGCGTCGATCGTCGTTGCGTTGGCCGGTTTGCTCATCGTTGCACAGTTCGTCGATGTCATCCCGGGTCTCAGTACCGGAGCGATTCGCCGCACTATCGACGCGTCAGGACCGTGGGGCCCCGTCCTGTTCTTGGCGGTGCTTGCAGGCTCCATTGTATTCGCGCCAGTCCCAAATACGCCGTTCTTCATCGCGGCGGGGCTGGTGTGGGGTTCGTGGTTCGGCTCACTGCTGTCGTTGCTCGGACTGGCGATCGGCTCATTGCTGGCATTCG
>DASZPI010000865.1:0-4280 GCA_035550355.1 Pirellulales bacterium | reverse complement strand
CCGTGCAGTGGCACTTCAACGAGAAGACCGGCTGCCCGTTCTGGCTCGAGTACGCCAAGCAGCTTAAGTTCGATCCGCTCAAGGAAGTCCGCACGTTCGACGACCTGAAGAAGTTCCCCGAGTTCCAGGATGAGTGGCTGCGCGGCGGGCCGGTGCGGCGCTGGGTGCCGAAGGCCTTTGCCGAAAAGCCGATCTACGTATTCGAGACGGGCGGCACGACCGGCATTCCCAAAAGCCGCGTGGCGATCGAGGATTTTCGCACCGACTACTCGCTGTTCAGCGACACGCTGCCCGACAAGTACTTTCCCAAGGGGGCGAACTGGCTGATGCTGGGGCCCAGCGGGCCGCGCCGCCTGCGGCTGGCGGTCGAGCATTTGTGTCAGCATCGCGGCGGCATTTGCTTCTGCGTCGACTTGGACCCGCGCTGGGTCATCAAGCTGATCAAGAAGGGGTGGATGGAACACCTCGAAGCGTACAAGCAGCACTGCATCGACCAGGCGCTGACCATCCTCAGCGCGGGGCACGACATCAAGTGCATGTTCACCACGCCCAAGCTGCTCGAGTCGCTGTGCCTAGCGCTTGAAAAGCAAGGCAAACGGCTCAAAGACACCGGCATCACCGGCATCTTCTCGGGCGGCACCGAGTTCACGCCGCAGTGGACGCGGTTCATTACCGAAGAATATCTCGACGACATCTACATGACGCCGACCTACGGCAACACGCTGATGGGGCTGGCGTGCTCGAAGCCGGTGACGCCGGCCGAGAAGTACAAGATCAGCTACTACGCTCCGCAGCCCCGGGCGGTCACCGAGGTGGTTGAGTTCAGCGACTACAACCAGGTCGTGGGGTACGGCAAGACGGGACGTGTGAAGCTGTACACGCTGACCCAGGAGTTTTTCGTGCCCGGCTTCATGGAGCGCGACGAAGGCGAGCGCGAGCCGCCGTACGAGAAGTATCCCTGGGACGGCGTGAGCGGTGTGCGACCGTTCCACGAATTGGCCGAAGCGACAACCGTCGGCGTGTACTGAGCGGGGGTCAGACGTCGGGAGTCAGGATTCGGAGGAAAGGCAATCGCTCTCCGCATCGCTCGAACTTCCGTTCTCCTCCCCTGAATCCTGAATCCTGAATCCCGACCCCCGCCTTTCCGAACAATGCTTACCATCTCTCCCCTGCGTTGGGGTCAGCCGTACGAATCGCTCGAAGTCGAAGAGATCAAGCACTTCCTCACCGGCGAGCCGATCGCCAAGGTCGGCCAGGCGACCGGCGCCATGCTGGCGCGCGACATGCGCTTTGCGCAGCGGGCTCGCGACGTGCTGCGGGCCATCGAGCCGGCGGACCTGATCGAGCGCGTCAAGAAAGCAGCCGACCTGTATCTCAACGCCACGCTGCCGCTGGGCGACGGCACGCAAAGCCCCGATGAATTTGCGCACATGCAGTCGGCCTCGACCGGTCTGCCCGAGCACATGTGCAAGTTCAACATGCAGAAGAATCACTTCGTGCTCACGCACATGCACCAGATGCTCGACGCGTTGACGCGGGGCCTGGATCCGCACATTCTTGCCCGCGGCTGGGGCAAGGAAAGCCGCGGCGTGATTGTCAGCTACCAGGCGCAATCGCCGGTGCTGGGCCTGGTGCTGCCGTCGAACTCGCCCGGCGTGCACACGCTGTGGCTGCCGGTGATCCCGATGCAAATCGGCCTGGTGCTCAAGCCGGGGTCGCAGGAAATCTGGACGCCGTACCGCATGACCGCCGCGTTCTACGAGGCCGGGATTCCACGCGAGGCGATCGCCATTTATCCCGGCGGGCACGATGTCGGTCCGGCGGTGCTTGCGAATGTGAACCGCGCGATGATCTTCGGCGGCTCGGCGACCGTCGAGCGCTACAAGGGCGATCCCCGCGTGCAGGCCCACGGCCCCGGGTTCAGCAAAATCCTGCTCGGCGACGACGTGGTCGACGATTGGGAAAAGTACCTCGACCTGATGGTCGAAAGCGTCTACATCAACGGCGGTCGCGGCTGCATCAACGCCTCGGGCATCTGGGCATCGCGGCACACGAAGGAGATTGCCGCGGCCATCGCCAAGCGCATCGGCCCGGTCGAGGCGCTGCCGCCGACCGATCCCAAGGCGGGACTCGCGGCGTTCACCGTTGCTGGCGCCGCACAGGGCACCTGGAAGCTGATCGAGCAAAAGCTCGCCGAGCCGGGCGTCACGCACGTCACGGCCGAATACGGTCCGCGGCTGATCGAGAAGCCGCTGTGCGCGTACCTGCGTCCGACGGTCGTGCACTGCGACAGTCCCGACAAGCAGATCGCCAAGGACGAGTACATGTTCCCGTTCACCACCGTGGTCGAATGCCCGCAAGATAAGATGCTCGCGGCGATCGGCCCGACGCTCGTCTGCACGGCGCTCACGAACGACGAGAAGTGGCGGCAGCAGCTCACCGATGCCACGCAGATCGACCGCCTGAACGTCGGCCCGATCCCCACCACCAAGCTCGATTGGCTGCAACCGCACGAAGGGAACATCGTTGACTTCCTGTTCCGTGCGCGGGCCTACCAAGTCGCCTGACCCACCGCCGAGTTTCGTCATGCGCTGCGCGAGAACGCTTGAGATCGCCTGCCTGCTTGCGATCGCGGTCGTCGGGCGCGCACATGGGGCCGAATCCGAAGTGGTCGCGCCGTTTCTCGCGAGGCATTGCATCGCCTGTCACGGCCCGGACAAGCAAGAGGCCGACCTACGGCTCGACACGCTGGGCGTCGAGATCACGAGCGCCGAATCTGCGGCAACCTGGTCCACCGTGCTCGAACGCCTTGCCGCCGGCGAGATGCCCCCCGATGATCGTCCGCGACCGCCGGCCGAGCAGCAGCGCCGCATCGTCAGTTGGTTGAAGCGATCGCTGCACGAGGCCGGGCAGCGTGGCCTGATTGCCGCAGCAAAGCGCGGTCCGCGCCGGCTGAACCGACTCGAGTATCAGAATAGCGTCTGCGACCTGTTGGGCATCCGCCTCGAGTTGGCGGGCATGTTGCCCGAAGACGGCAGCGCGGCCGGCTTCGACAAGGTCGGCTCGGCTCTGAACATTTCGCCGGTGCAGATCGAAAAGTATCTCGAAGCCAGCGACGCGGCACTCGACGAGGCGCTCGTCGAACGCCCGCCGGTGTCGACCACTACCGTGCGGTACACGATGAAGGACTGCCGCACCTGTTACGGCCAGTTCGTCAAACACGGCATCTACGCCGAGAAGAACGGCGATCCCCTGCTGTGGTATCGCACCGACAAGTGGGCGCCGATCGAGCCGTTCGCCGCCCCGGCACGCGGCAATTACCGGGTGCGGATTTCGGCCTACGGCACGCTGATCGGCGACGACGCGGAACGGCCTGATGACGCGGTCCTCATGGCGGTGCATACCGGCAAGTTCCGCACCGGCGGACGCGGCGCGCACCTGGTCGACGTGTACGCAGTCGAGTGGGACCAGCCCAGGGTTTACGAATTCGTCGATTTCCTCGAGGTCGGCCAGACGTTCAAGGTGATGATCGCCTCGCAGACTTCTACGCTCAACCGCGTGGCACAGTACACGGGCCCCGCCTTGGCGTGGCAATGGATCGAGATCACCGGCCCGCTGGAAGACGATTCGGCCCAGCGCCGCCGCGCGTTGCTGTTCGATGGTGTCGATCGCGAGCACGGCACGCAAGCCGACGCGGACCGGTTGCTCGATCGCTTCGCCACGCGAGCGTTTCGTCGCCCGGCTTCAAAGCGCGAGGTTGCCCCGTACCGCGCCGTGATGCATGAGGAGTTCGAGCAAGGCGCCACGTTTGTCGAGGCGCTACGCGTGGGGATGCAGGCCGTGCTGTGCGCTCCGGAATTCCTGTTCGTCGATCGCACCGATCCAGGCGACGCCTACGACCTGGCCGCTCGCTTGTCGTATTTCCTGTGGAGCGCCGCGCCCGACGACGAGTTGCTTAGCCTGGCCGGCAACGGCCAGCTCAACGACCCCTCGGTGCGCCGCGGTCAGGTCGAACGGATGCTGGCCGATGCGCGCTCGGCCACGTTCACGCGGCACTTCCTCGATCATTGGCTGGACCTGAAGAAGATCGACTTCACGACTCCCGACCGAGGTTTGTATCCCACGTTCGACGAGCCGCTGCGCGACGCAATGCTCAAAGAGACGCGCACGTTTTTCGACGAGCTGCTGACGCATGATCTGAGCGTGACGAACTTCATCGATTCCGATTTCGCGATGCTCAACGAGCGGCTGGCGCGGCATTACGGCATTGCCGGCGTGCG
>DASZPI010000864.1:0-17568 GCA_035550355.1 Pirellulales bacterium | reverse complement strand
ATCGTTGATCTCTTTGCCGCAGACGAGCAGCCACGTCACTGCGCCCAACGACGCCACCAAATACCACGCGCCCCAGCCAAGACCTTCCAGCAACACGAAGGCAACGAGCGCCCCGGCCCGGCCGCAAACGTTGTGCGCCTTAGCGTGGACCGGGTACACGACGCTGCTTGGCGGGTCGGCGGGATCGTAAGTCGCCAGGGCCAACGCCAGAAATAAAGCCAAGGCGCCCAAAGCCAATGCCACGAGATCGCGTTGACGACTGCGTGCTGCAAACATGCGTCGATCGCTTCTCCGAGGTTTGGGACCGTTGCGTTGGCGAAAGTGCCTTGAAATTCTACCACTGCCCTTGCGCGACAGGCCCGCGGCGGGTTCAGTCGACGAAGCCGCAATCGATCCGCTAGGCGCGGCTATTCCGACTACGGAGACTTTGCCGCCGCTACAAAGTGCTCAGATTCACACGCGGTCCAAGACGGCCGTCGTCGCGGCGGACAAGAATCGCGAGCACCCGGCCGCTCGCATCCATGGCGGCGAACTCGTTTCCGTCGGGCAGGTCGGTGCGATCAAGGAATCGGCCATGCGAAATTTCGATCGCTTCGGCTTCGCTCAGCTCAAGCGGCGGAAGATCACTGAGCGCGGAGCTCGATGGCAGCAACGACTGTTGCAATCGCGCAGCATCGAGGTCATCGAGCAACACGGATTCGCCAATTCGAAATGACCCGATCGAGGTTCGTACCAGTGCCGACATCACGGCCGTAGTTCCCACCAGCTCGGCCAGATCGCGTCCTAACGAACGAATATACGTCCCTCCGCTGCACGCAATGTCGAGCGTTATCTCGGGGTACTCGTACCGAGAAACCGCCAGCGAGTAAACATGGATCGGGCGCGGTTCGAGAGCGACCGGCTGCCCACGCCGTGCCAAGTCGTACGCCCGCCGGCCTTGCACTTTCAGGGCACTGTACGCAGGGGGCCGCTGCAGAATATCACCGGTTAGCCGCGCGGCCGCGGCGAGCAATGCCTCTGCCGCGGGAACCAAAGGGTTCGGGTCGACGGTAATGTCGCCTTCAATGTCCTCTGTCGGACTATGGCGGCCGAGCAGGAACGTGCCGCGGTATTGCTTGGGCATTCGCTGCACGTATTCGATCAGCCGCGTCGCGGCGCCAAACGCGATTACCAACACTCCGCTGGCCAACGGATCGAGCGTGCCGGCATGTCCCACTTTGGACCCTCGCACCAGGCGCGCCACACGATCGACCGCTGCGCGCGATGTGATGCCCGTCGGCTTGTTGATGTTCAGTAGTCCGTGCATGCCAGTGGAGATCGTTCGTTGCGGTGCTGCCGTCGGGCTGCGATACTTGTTTCATCGCAATGTACCATCGGAGAGCCGATCGCGTGATTTCGAATCGACGGGCCTGGATCGGAGTTAGTTGTTGGCTGGTGCTGATTGGTTCGTTGCGGGCCGATGACTCGCTCGTTGTCGTGCAGCACGGCGACTTACCGATTGTCATTTCGGCGCCGCATGGTGGTCGCGAAGTCATTCCCGACGCTCCGCCGCGTACAGGGCGCGATGGAATCTATCGTTTCGTGACCGAAGCCGACACGAACACCGACAAGCTCGCCGACGAATTAGCCCAAGAACTCGAGCGTTTGTTGGGAAAGAAACCGTACGTGGTGCGAGCCCGCTTCGCGCGCAAGTACTGCGACGTGAATCGCAAAGCAGAGGATGCGTACGAGTCGCCGGCGGCAAAGGCCGTGTACGACGCGTATCACGCAGCGTTGGCCGAGGCCTGCCGCGATGTGCAACGGCGCTGGCACGGCGGCCTGTTGCTCGACGTCCATGGTCAGTCGACCTATCCTGATCAACTGATCCGCGGCACGAACAATGGGCTAACGACCAGCATGCTGGTTGAACGTCGCGGAGCCGAGGCGTACATCGGCCGCGGCAGCTTGTTGGGCCTGATGCAACAAGCGGGTTACGATGTGTTGCCGCCCATCGACACGACCGAGGCCGAGCCGACGCGCTACTCGGGCGGGCACATCGTGAAAACGTACGGCAGCCATCAGGCCGGCGGCATCGACGCCATTCAGTTCGAGTTCGGCCGCAAATACCGTGTGCCAGCCAGCGAAGCTGAGAAATCGGCGAAGGATTTGGCCAAGGCGATCGTGGCATTCTGCGGCGACTATGTCCCGGCGGCTGTCATCCCTGCCGAAGCCGTCGGCCGATAGCGGCTCGATGCACGCACTGGTGGAGTTGCGATTCGTTCCAGGAGCTACAACGATGCGAGCCGTTCGAGTTCTGCTTTCTTTAAGCTGCTGGATTGCGTGTACGGGGCTAGTGTATGCCCAGCAGAGCGCAGCGACGCTCGATTCGACGAGCGACCTGGTCGTGGTCGAGCGCGGTGAACTGCCGATCGTGATCTCGGCGCCGCACGGCGGCCGCGAGCCGATCCCCGGCGTGGACGTGCGCAAGGGTGACAATGCGAAAAAGTTCGTTGCCGTGCGCGACGAGAACACGCTCGAGCTGGCCGAGAAGCTGGCCGACGAGATCGAGCAGCGATTGAAGAAACGCCCCTACGTCGTGCTCGCGAAGTTCGAGCGCAAATTCGCCGACGCCAATCGCGATCCGGACGACGCCTACGAAGCCTCCGAAGCTGCGCCGCACTACCGAGCGTATCATGCGGCGCTCGAACAAGCTTGTCGCGAGATCAACAACAAGTGGAAAGGCGGCCTGCTGCTCGACATACACGGGCAGGGATCGTTTCCCGATTCGGTGTTACGCGGCACGAACAACGGCGAAACCGTGAAACGACTTGTCGATCGCCGCGGCAGCGAAGCGCTGATCGGACCGACGAGCCTGTTCGGCCGGTTAGCGGCAGCCGGGTTCGATGTGATGCCGAAGGTCGACAGTGCCGATCGCGAAACCAACGGCTTTTCGGGCGGGTACATCGTGCGCCACTATGGCAGCGATCAACTGGGCGGCATCGACGCAATCCAGCTCGAATTCGGCCGTAAATACCGTGTACCAAAGGATGAGGCCGAGCGCACCGCGGCCGAGTTGGCGGCGGTCATTGTGGCCTATTGCCAGGACTATCTGCCCGCGGCCGTGGGACGGGAGTAGTGGAGCGTACGAGTACCGGGGAAGTCGTTAACCAACACTCCACTTCTCCGCGGCAGCTTACCGCGTTCCCGTTGTCGACGGCTTCGTTGCCACTTGCTCGTCGCTATAGAACAGCGTCGTCAGCTCTTGCGTGAGACGCGTTCCCAGCGGCTGGCATTGAAGCTCGACACGCAGTTGATGGTGCCCGGCGTTCGAGCCGCGGGCCTTGACCTTGTATTGCACTTCGCTGCCGGCGGCCAACGACATGGGCTTGAACTGCACGCTGCCATTGCCTAATTCGTAACGGCCGCCTTCGATTCCTACCGGCTCGACGCCTTGCGAGAAATACGCGATGACCGACACGTCGTCCGCCGCGCTGGTCCCACGGTTGCGCATTTGAATGGTGTACACCATTTCCTCGCCTACTGGCACCGGGCCAGCCGAATCGACGACCTCGAGCACCAGATCGGCCACCGCCATGATCTCGGTATTCGCGACGCTCGAACTCTTGAGATCGCCTTCAGCAATCGCCATCGCTTCGACCTTCGCGGCGCCGGGTGTCTTGATCTTGTACTTGAAGCTGAGCACCTGCTCCGAGCCGGCGGCAAGTTGATCGAGCGTCCAGGCCACCTCGTCGTTGCGCACCAGGTTGTGGCCGTTGTGCGAGGCGGAAATTAACTCCGCCCCGGCTGGCAAAACCGCGCTGATCGCAACCTTCGATGCGGGAGCATCGCCTGGGTTTTTCACGCGCACTTCGCAGGTCATCGCCGCGCCGGCGTAGTGCATCTTCGGTGCAGCCGCGGTCACTTGCAGTCCAGCTCGGCGGACCATCACGTCGATCGACGCATCGCTTTTCAACCCGCCGTCGGCAGTGGCATTGGCATGGATCGAAACCTTCCCTGCTTGACGCGCAGTCAGTTCGATTTCGACTGCCGTGCTCGCGCCGGCTTTCAGTGTGCCGACACGGTGGCTGGCGGTCGTTCCGTCGCCGGGCGTGATCGGCAGCAGGTGAATCATTACGTCCTCGGCATCGCCGGTGCCCGGGTTGCTGATCGACAGCTTGTAGAGTTGCCGCTGTCCGTAAACTACTTCCGTCGGCCCGCTGATGCTCATTTGCACCTTCGGCTCTTCGACCTCGACCGTTGCCTGCGTGGTCGGCGGCGCGTAGGTGCAGCGAACTGTCAGGTCGAACGGCATGCTCTTGCGCGGAACGATCTTTAGTGCCAGTTCCTGGTGCGATTGCGGCGGCAAGGCCACCATCTTCCACTGGTACGAGGCATCGCCACCGGCGGTCGTCGCAGTGCCATTCGTGGCACGAGCGTCCACCACTTCGGCCCAACTCGGAATCGAGACGTACACGACCACGTCGGTTGCCGGCATCTCGCCCGAGTTTTTCAGGAACACCGTGTATTCAGCCTCTTTGCCAACCGTGATTCGCCGCGGGCCGCTGGTTTCGACGCTCAGGTTCGGGCTGTTGCGCGAAAGGATGATCCGGTCGTCGACCTGCGGCGTCACTGTCGAGGGTTCACGGACGGGAGTGGCGAAGTCGCGTGCTGGCTCGGACACCTTGCTCGGTACCGGCTCGCTGGCACGAGACAATTCCTTCGCCGTCGACGTTGCGATCGGACTCGAACCGTTGGCGCTTGGCGCGTCGTCGATCGGCACCAACTCGCGCGGCATCGATGAAGCGACCGAGTAAGGCGGCTCCTTGATGCGCGACGGTTGCTTCGCTTCGGATGCCTCGAAGCCGCGCGACTTGCTCGGCGTGCCTGCCGTGCTCGAATGATTCGACGAGGTGCGTGAGCTGGTGCTGGGTTCCGAAGCAGTTTTGCTGAGCGTTTTGGTGGGAGCGGTCGTTTCCGCATGGCCAACGCGCGACGATGGAGTCGTCGTCGAACCGGTGTAATTCCGGCTCGTGTTGGGGCGCGGCGTGCCGGCGCTTTCCGAGCCAACGCTCGTCGTAGGCCTCGTCACCGCTTTCGAAGTTGTCGTCGAGCCACTCGATTTCGTACCGCTGCTCGGGGGCGTGCTGCTCGCCGTCGGCTTGGTCGGGCGCGCGGCCGCGGCCGTATCATTACCTAGATCTTGTTCGACCAGGCGGCCCGGGCCAATCGTTCCGGGCCGACGCGAGCTACCGGCCGATCCAGTGCGTCCATCGGCCGCGTCGCTGATCATGGTCGACGATCGGTCGACCGATTCTTCGTCTTCCGAACGCGAAAACGGATTGAAGGCGGTCGAGCCCGGCTTAGTCGACGACTTCTGCATCATCGGCTGGCCGGCCTTGGTCGAGTACGAACTCGAGGGTGCCTTGGCGCGAGCGTGCGTCGGGTGAGACGTTGGTTCGGGCTCTTCGTCGGCGCCGAACAGGTTGCGCCCGAATCGGCTCAACCGCTGGCCGAACGATGGCGCGTTGTTACGCGATCCGCTTGTGCCCTCTTGACCGAACACGGTCGCCGCAGCCATTGCCGTCAACACCGCGGTGCCGAAAAGGGTACGCCTCATGATCGATGTCCATTTGTAGGAAGTCGTCACTGCTTTTTCCCAACGCTCGGTTAGTATCGGCCGTGCCGATTGTTCGGGTTTAGCAGACTTGTCGAACTGGGTAAGAAACTCCGCTCTCGGAGCGGCCGGCGCGAGCCGTTGACCACATGCTGCCAGTGCTGGTGCCCCTGTGACCTTGGCTGTCTTTCCCATCTTCTCTTAGAATGACTGCATGTCCTATCGCTCGTTCAAACGCTTGTTGGGTGAAAAGAGCCTTGAACGCAAGTGCCTGTTGCTGTTCGGCACCTGCTTGCTGCTATTGATCACCGGCAGTTTTTGGTGGTACGGCGCTCAAACCGAGCAATTGGTCGACAAGCAGAACCAGACTCGCGGGCACGACCTGGTCGATAAGATCCTGCTTCAAACGCACGCAGCCAAGCTGGAATCGCGCGGCAACAACCCCGAGTTCGCCAAGCCTTTCGACGAGCTTCTCTCGGATCTGCAAAGCCGCGATTACAACGGCAGCTTCATTCGCCCGGGAACATCCGATCCGGAGAAACAACCGCTTGACGATTGGGAACGCGCTCTGTTGGCAAAGTTCTTGAAAATCGCCCGCTCGCCGCCCGAAACGCGCGATGCCGTGGTTAAAGACGAACGTCTGGTCAACAGCGGCAACGACTACCAGTACTATCAGGCCATTTTTGCCAGCGCCGGATGCGTAAACTGCCACAACACCCTGCGCGACTGGCCCACGCTGGCCGAGGGCGACCTCATGGCTGTGGCGAGAGTGCGGATCAGCAACGGGCCGACAAAGCTCGACAAGGCGATCAATCGCGGCATTCTGATCGCGACGGCGATTATCACGGTCGTCTTGAGCGTGCTGGCTACGTACCTGATCGTGCGCTATGTGATCGTCAAGCCGCTCAAGCACCTCCGGGATGTCAGCGACGCGGTGAGCAAGGGCGATATCGAACAACGCGCCGAGATCAAAACCGGCGACGAGTTCGAAGAGCTTAGCACAGCATTCAACCGCATGTTGCGCCATCTAGCTGCTACGCAACAGGAGCTGCGCAAGGTGAATGGCGACCTCGACGGCAAGGTCGACCAACTTGCGCAAGTCAACATGCAATTGTTCGAGATGAACCGACTCAAGAGCGACTTTTTGGCCACCATGAGCCACGAGTTGCGAACACCGCTGAACAGCATCATTGGATTTAGTGATGTGCTGAGCTCGATCAAGTCGCTGGACGACAAACAAAAGCGGTACGTGCAAAACATCCAGAACTCGGGCCGCGTGTTGTTGGACATGATCAACGACATCCTCGACCTGGCGAAGATCGAAAGCGGCAAAATGGAGGTGCGGCTCAGCGAGTTCCGCATCGACCAGGTCATCGCTGCCCAGTGCGACATGGCCAGGCCGCTGACCGAAAAGAAGAACATCGACCTCGAGGTACAAATCGAGCCGGGGTTGCCCGAGCTGCGTCAAGACCAAGGCAAGGTGCAGCAAATTCTCAATAACCTGCTGTCGAACGCGATCAAGTTCACGCCGGAAGGGGGACGAATTGTCGTGCAAGCTAAGCGCGGCACTGCCGATGAGTTGAACCTGATCGTCGCCGATACCGGAGTCGGCATTGCCGAGGAAGATCAGGTCAAAATCTTCGAAAAATTCCGCCAGGGAACCACGGTGCTACAGGGCGGCGACGCCATGACCCGCGAATACTCGGGCACCGGTTTGGGCCTTTCGATCGTGAAGGAACTGTGCAAGCTGCTCGGCGGCGAGATCACGCTGGAGAGCGAGCTTGGCAAGGGGAGCACCTTTACGGTGCACCTCGCGTGGCAGCTGCCGGCGATCGAGCGGATTGAAACCCCCTTGGCCGACGGCCTCGACGACTTGACGCGTCCCAAGCGCGTCGAGTACGAACGTGCGGTGCCCGCCGCGCCCCCCGCGGCGTAGCGCGCTTCCATGCTTTACCAGTAGCCCCCCGCGAGTCGCCGGGCGCTACCATCGCGATTGGGAACCGATGCCTCAACATCCGACCGAAGTGCAACTATTTACCGACGGCGCGTGCAGCGGCAATCCCGGCCCTGGCGGTTGGGCATTTATCCTGCGCCACCCCGGATCGGGCAAAGAGATTGAACGCTCCGGAGGCGAAGCGAACACCACCAATAATCGCATGGAGTTGATGGCGGTGGTCCGCGGGCTCGAAACGCTCACGCGCCCAACGCACGTCGAATTACTCACCGACAGCGTATATGTCGGCAAGGGACTGAGCGAATGGATGCCTAAGTGGAAGGCCAACGGTTGGCGCCGCCGCGAGGGAAAGCGCTGGGCCGAAGTGAAGAATGAGGATCTGTGGCGGCGACTCGATGAGCTGATCGCCGAGCATCAGTTAAAGTACACCAAGGTTGCCGGCCACAGCGGCCACATCGAAAACGACCGCTGCGATGAGTTGGCCGTCGCCGCCTGCCAGCAGTTCCGAAATCGCGGCTAGTTGCGCCGCTGGGTCGAACTAGCGTGTTTCGCTGCCTGCGCGTCGCGAAACCGTCAGGTGACCGTACAACGTCTCGCTGCCGCGAAGAATGTAGAACTTCAACGGGTCGAGCTGGGCGAAATCAGCCCGTCCCAGAATATACGTGACGTTTTCGGGCGAGATGGTTTCCCACACGTGCATGCCCACCAGCACGTCACCGCGCCGGATGCCCTGTCGCGCGGCGGGACTGTCGGGCCGCACGTCAATGACGGTCAGGCCACCGCGATAGTGCGTCCGATGCTGTTGGAACTGCTTCGCCGGGACCTGCTCGAGCTTCAATCCCAGCAGATCCCAGGTTGGATCGGTCGAGGGCTTTTCAGCGCGTGGTGTGCCGGCGAGCACGAGCGTCTTGGTCGTAGGCTGTTCTTTGCGCCGGATGGATAGCTCGACCGAATCCCCTGCCGCGCGGCCCAAAAATGCCCGCTCGACATCCAATGCTCGGCCGATCGTAACGCCGCCGATTGCGGTAATGATGTCGCCCGACTGCAGTCCGATCGCCGCCGCCGGGCTTTGCTCGTCCACGCTTAACACCTCGACCGTGCCCGCGTCGTTCGTATGAGCTTGTAGGCCGTGCCAGGTCTTATCGAGCTTGCGGGTGCTCAACAAATCGGCAGCCACATTGAGCACCTTATCGGCGGGGATCGCGAAGCCAATTCCTTGCGCGCCAGCCCGCACCGCCACGTTGATACCGACCATGTCGCCGTCGATGTTCAACAACGGCCCGCCCGAGTTGCCGGGGTTGATGCTCGCATCGGTCTGGATCAGATCTTCGTATTGCTGGGCATCGCTGACCTGCACGCTGCGGTGCAGGGCGCTGATAATGCCACGCGTCACGGTGTGTTCGTAGCCGTAGGCGTTGCCGACCGCAATCACCGTCTCGCCCGGCATCAAGTCACTGGAGGTGCCGATCGTGATCATGTCGAAGTCGTGATCGGCATCGATCTTGATGATGGCCAGGTCGGTGGCTGGGTCGCGTGAAATGAGCCGCGCGACGTAGGTCTCGCGGTCGGCAGTAGTCACCATGATCTTCTTCACGCCATCGACGACGTGGTGATTGGTGATGACGTAGCCGCGCTCGTCGAGAATGACACCGGTGCCCATGCCGTTGACGCGCCGTTTGCCATCAAAGCTGCGCGAATCGCGGACGTCGGTCGCATCGACGAGCTTTTCGCCATGGATGTTCACGATCGCCGACCGGGCACGCTCGACGGCGGTAACAATCGGCGAACGGCGCGTTTCCGAAATCTCGGCGCTGGCGCGACGCAACGGTGTGGTTGCAATCAAGCCACCGGCCAGGGCGACGACCAGACACAGGTGGCGGCCCAAGGCACAGGCGGTTCGCTGTTGCATATCGCGACTCTTAGCCAAAGCGTGTCGAAGGTGTGCGATCGGCGGCCGGGCGGGCAGCGTTCATCGGCGAGAACCGCAAGCATCCGTACTACGAAAGTAGATCGGTTCGCACGCACAGCGCCTTCATTACGTCCCAGCGCCAGCCTTACAGAATCCCCAACTTCACGCTTGCGGTCTGGGATATGCGTAGCGTTCAACGTCGGTTGACCGTCCTGAGCAATGCCCCTAGAATCCGATGTCCAAGTGCAGAGAAGACTTATGGAATCGGCTATCGCACCCGACGCTGTCTCCAGCTCGCAAGCACCCCCGCAGCGCCAATTGCTGTCGATCGTCGGCCTGAAGACCTATTTCACCACCGAGCATGGGCTAGCACGAGCCGTCGATGGCATCAGCTTTTCCGTCGATCGGGGCAAAACGGTCGCGGTGGTCGGCGAAAGCGGTTGCGGTAAAACGGTCACCGCGCTCAGCATTCTGCGGCTGATACCGGTCCCCCCGGGGAAAATTGCCGAGGGGCAAATCCTGTTCGAGGGGCGCGATCTCGTCCCGCTCTCGGCCGCCGAACTGCAGAAGATTCGTGGCGGCGATATCGCCATGATCTTCCAAGAGCCGGCAACGAGCTTGAACCCAGTTTTCACGATCGGGGACCAGATCGCCGAGGCCATCCGCCTACACCGCGATGTGCCCGAGAGCGCAATTCGCGACGAGGTGTTGAACGCGCTTACCGAAGTGCGAATGAGCGAGCCCGAGCGGCGGATCGATCAGTACCCGCACGAACTTTCGGGAGGGATGAAGCAGCGCGCCATGATCGCGATGGCACTTTCGTGCAAGCCGAAGCTGCTGATTGCCGACGAGCCGACCACCGCGCTCGACGTGACGATCCAGGCCCGCATTCTCGACCTGCTGCGCAAGAGCCAGGCCGACCACGGCATGGCGATCGTACTCATCACGCACGACCTGGGCGTGGTAGCCGAGATGGCCGATGACGTGGTGGTGATGTACGCGGGCAAAGTGGTTGAACATGCGGCCGTGAAGCCGTTGTTCGCTCGTCCGTTGCATCCCTACACTCGCGGTCTGTTCGGCAGCTTGGTACGAGTCGATATGCACCAGGATCGATTGCAGGCCATCGAGGGGCATGTACCGCCACCGACGAACTTCCCCAGCGGATGCCGGTTCCGCGCTCGCTGCCCGTTGTACGAATCGAAGGGCAGGCCCGAAAAATGCAAGGAGGAACCGCCGCTCGCCGAGGTCGAGCCGGGACACTGGTCGGCCTGCTGGTTTGCCGGCGATCTGGCAGCCGCCTCGAAAATGGATAGCACGCCATGAGTTCAGGAACATCGGTCCGCGGCGAGTCGCCGGGAACTAAAGCAACGCCGACTACCGCGCCGCTGCTCGAGGTGCACGACCTGAAGAAGTGGTTCCCAGTGCGCGGCGGCCTGTTCTCGCGCGTCCGTCAGTACGTGCGTGCCGTCGACGGCGTCAGCTTTACACTCCAAAAAGGGCGCACGCTCGGGTTAGTCGGCGAGAGCGGCTGCGGTAAGACGACGGTCGGTCGCACGATCCTGCGGCTCATTCACGCCACCGGTGGCCAGGTGCTGTTCGAAGGTCGCAACATCTTCGATCTTCCGCGCGCCGAAATGCAGCCTTTGCGGCGGCGAATGCAAATCATTTTTCAGGATCCGTATGGTTCGCTGAATCCGCGCATGACGGTGGGAGCGACGATTGCCGAACCGCTGATGATCCACCGAGTCCTGCGCCGCCGTAAAGCACGCGATCGCGTCGCCGAGCTGCTCGACCAGGTCGGGCTGAACGCTGAGGCGATGAATCGGTACCCCCACGAGTTTTCGGGCGGACAACGGCAGCGCGTCGGCATTGCACGTGCGTTGGCGTTGAACCCAGCGTTTATCGTGTGCGACGAGCCAACCAGTGCTCTGGATGTCTCGATTCGTGCTCAGGTGATCAACCTGCTGGGCGACTTGCAGGAAAAGTACGCCATTGCGTACCTGATGATCAGCCACGATTTAGGGGCCGTGCGGCACGTGAGCCACGACGTGGCGGTCATGTATTTGGGACAAATTGTTGAATTCGCGCCGACCGAAATGCTGTTTAGCGACCCGCGCCATCCATATACGCGCGTCTTGCTGGCTGCCATTCCGATTCCCGATCCAACGCGCCGGCGACCGAAGATCGTTGCCACCGATGACGACATTCCTTCGCCGATCAATATTCCCTCGGGCTGTCCGTTTCACCCGCGCTGCCCGTTGTACGAGTTAAAGGGGAAGCCGGAAACATGTCGGCACGATGCGCCGCCGTTGCGTGCTGTGGCCGAACAGCCCGGCCACCTGGCCGCCTGCCATTTTGCCGAAGAGAGCACGGCCATCGGCGCGACTTAGCGGGTCACGGACGCTCTTCTTGCCGGGTGCCGGTCACGATTTCGCGGCTCTCGGGCGGAAACGCGAACTTCAGCGTCTGCAAGAGCAGAAACAGCACCAACCCGGCCACGAGCACATAGGGCCAGGCACTGGCTCCGGGCACATGCAGGTTGCCCAGGGTAGTTGCGACGATCAGCAGCCCCAGCGCGACGAGCAACACCAGGCAGCCGCCGGCAGCCATCATGCCTTTGAACGTGCTGTGTTCGGTCACGTCTTCGTGATACAGGTCGATCGTGCGACCACGTGCCAGGCTGCGATCGACAGCGTCGGCAAGCTCCAGGTCGCGATACGCATCGAACCACGTTGCCCCGGGAGCATTGCCCTGCGTTGCCGCGATGAGGTCGTCAATCGCTTGCCCAGCGGCACTCCAACCGGGGTACTCGTGCTCGATCGATTCGTCGCCGGTTTGCAGTTCGAGCTTCCACGGCGAGTCGTTGGGGGCGTGGAGCACCGCTTTGCCCGAAGCCGCCACGATGGTCCAACGCGCTGCCGGCCCGTTGGCCGATGGAACCACCGACCAGCGCGTGATTACGCCTGCAATCGCCGACATTTGCACCGCAAGCGTCGCCCAGCGATTGTCGCTATTGGAGGCCGCCAGCGCGCCAAGCTTATCGAATTCGCCACACAATCGGCGTGCGAGATCGCAGTCGCTGACAAACGCCGCGAAGACGCCGCGCTTGGAACGATCGCTTAAAAATCGCTCGCACACTACCTGTTCGACCCGCCCTAGCGACGAGGCCTCGCCTTGCCCGATGATCGTTGCCAGCTGCTCGATCGCCGGGTGCGATCGCTCGGGGGCATACGGCACAAGCGGCGACTGACTGTCCTGCCGATAAAGGTCGATCGTGACATACGTTAGCATCGCGTCGACGAACGGGTGTGCCACGAGCAGCGGCATCTCGGCCTGCAAAAAGGTGCGCAATTGCTCGTCCCGAACCGATTCCTCGTCGGCCGCGGCACGAGCAACGATCACCGCATCGCAAACACCATCGCCGAGCAGCGCTTCCCAATGGTCCACAATTTCCGCCGCGGGCGCCACACTTCGGATCGCTTCCACCGAAGCGGGATGCGCGTCATAGGCCGCGCTGATGCGGTGCCCCGCTAGTTCGGCCGCGGCGACTAATGCGCGCGTATGTTCGTCGATTTCCAACAGGGCAAAATTCATCGTTCCGCCTCAGGCCCGGGCGCGACCATTGCCTGCTATGCTCGCGGCTCGAGTACCGCGGAGTCAAGCCTTCGTACGGCTTCGAAGGCTCGAAAGCGTGTAACGAGCAGCGCAGCGTAGTGCGCTTGTAAATTGCGCCGCAGCATGTCGTCCACGGGCCATCGCCCGTCGGCTCACGATCTGTAAATCGACAAGCGGCACCGGCTCGGCGCGCCAAGCCGATTTGTAACGCTCATCGCCGCGCAAAAAGTCGAATTGCGCGTAACCCTGTTCGATTGCCGCGCGGAGCGACAACGTGATCTGCAACCAGCCTGGATTCTCTGATGCCGCCTCGGGCGCGATGCCGCTCTGGTAGGCATAAGCGATGTTGCCGAGATTGAAGCCGTAATCGGCCGCAACCGGCTTGCCATCCAACTCGGTCCACGACAATCGTAGAATGCCGGCCTCAAAAAAGATCGCTGCGATGTCGCGATGAAATTGGGTAAAGCGTGCTGAGGAAAAGCATCCTCGCTGGCCCAAGCTTTGCCGACGTCGCTCATGCAGCTCGCACAGCACGTCAAAGGCGCGTTTCAATTCCCAGCGCTCGCGGACCACATGCAGCTTGGCCCGATCTGTGGAAATGGCCCGAGTCTCGAGCGTGCGGACCTTGCGGCGATTCGGCTTCGACATTCCCTGCACAAAATCGTCCCAATTCGCCGGTAAGGCGATACGCCAGGTGTTCAACGATTGCCGGCGATTGACGAGGTGCCCGCGCCGCTGCATCTCATGAGCGAAAACCGCGCACGTTTCATCCTCCGTGGCTACCGCTTCAAGATCGAGCAGGTCCCACTCGTCGCGCTGCTCGCCCACTAACCACTCGGCGAGTCGCTCGGCCACGTCACGCTCACGGCCGAGACGCGCGAGAATCGAAAGAAAATCGGAACAGGCTTCGCCGCTGCCCAGAAAACGAAGCACTCGGCCGCTCAGCATCGACCGTTCGACGTACCAAGGCGCGATTCCGATGAGCATTCCCTGCTCGTCATAAATCAGCGCAACGAGCAAGTTATTGCCCGGTGTGCCCCAGTGCCGCCACCACGCTTCGCACCATTCGTAGCGCCGCGTCGGATACTGACCTGCCAACTCGTTCCAGGTCGCCTTCAAATCAACCAACGCGTCGAACGAACGAGCGCGCACAATCGTGGTGGTTGCTTCAGTGGCGGCTAACGCTGTGGACATGCGCGGTGAGGCTCAGGAAAAATCGCTAATATCAACAAGTAATTCACGGCCGGCGCACGGCAATGTCGAATTGTTGCGGTCGAGGCTCGAATGAGCCAACCGGATTCTCGCTGGCCGTTAAAGTCGGCGTAAATGGAACCCGCCGTCGATATCGATCCGCTGTCCGGTGCAAAACGGTAGCTCGCCGCGGACAAGGGCGCCCACGGCTCGAGCACCATCTTCAGGCTGCCCCCAACGACGAATCGGACTCAACCCTTCTTCGATCAAACGATCGTATTTCGCCTGCACGGGTCCCGTCATATCGGTCGCAATGACACCTGGGCACACCTCGAACACGCGGATACCAGCGTCGGCCAGTCGCACCGCAAACAGCGCGGTCATCATCCCCGCCGCCGATTTGGTAAGACAGTAATCCGCGCGATCGGTGCTCACCGCGTAAGCGGAAATTGACGAAACGTTGATGATCGTGCCCCCGGCGCTGGTGCCGCGTCCGGCACGCTCAACCATCGCACGGGCAACACGCTGCGACAAAAAAAACGGTCCCTTGAGGTTCGTCGCGAACACCTCGTCCCAGCTTTCCTCGGTCGCTTCGAGCAGGTCGCGACGTCCTGGCGACGTGATGCCGGCATTGTTAACCAGCACATCGATCCTTCCAAACTCGGCAAGAAAACGTTCGACCATTGCGTCGCGGTCGCTGCCTCGACCGACGCTGCCGCGGATCGCGATCGCGCGACCACCCGCCGCCGCAATGGTCGCAACGACTTCTTCCGCGGCTTCGGCGCGATGCGCGAAGTTCACACCGATCTGATAGCCGAGACGTCCGAGTTCGAGGCAAATCGCCCGACCAATTCCACGCGATCCGCCAGTGACCAAGGCCGCGGGGGAAAACGTCATTGGGATAAGTAACTCCGAACTACAGGGCTGAATGGATTTAATCGAGCCGCACGCGGCGCAATCGAAGGCTGTTCAGGACAACCGAGACGCTGCTGGCGGCCATCGCCGCGGCGGCCGCGACCGGCGGCAGACGAATTTCCAGCCAAGGATAGACCACACCGGCAGCCAACGGCAGCAGGAGCATGTTATAGCCGAAAGCCCATGCCAAGTTCTGCTTAATGATTTGGACGGCGGCTCGCGCCAAGCGGATGGCGCGCGGTGCACCGCCAAGGTCCGCGGCGACGAGCACGATATCGGCCGATTCGATCGCCACGTCGGCGCCTGCGCCGATGGCGATTCCCAGATCAGCGGCGGCCAGGGCAGGGGCATCGTTGATTCCATCGCCTACCATTGCCACTCGCTTGCCGCCGGCTTGCAGTTGGCGGACGATCGCTTGCTTTTCGTCGGGCCGAACCTGGGCGCGGACCGTTGAAATACCCACTTCGCGCGCCACGGCGCCCACGGTCGTGGCGTGATCGCCCGAGACCAGCATCACGTCGAGTCCGAGCGCCTTGAGCGCCGCGATCGCCGCAGCGCTTTGCGGCGCGATGGTATCGGCAACGGCAATCGCGCCCAACAGGCGCGCGCCGCGGGCCACCAGCAGCGGGGTTTGGCCGTGCTCGCGTATTCGCTGCAACTCGGCAGTCATCGTGGCACCGTCGATCTTTTCACGTTCCAGCAGCCGTTCGCTGCCCACAAGCACCGTGTTGTCGCCGATCTTTGCCCGCACGCCCGCCCCCGGTTCGACGATTAGCGATTCCGCCTCGGCGAGCCACAACAACCGCGACTGCGCTGCTTCCACTACCGCCTTGGCAAACGGATGGTTGCTGAGGCGTTCGGCGGCGGCCGCTACCGACAGCAATTCGTCGGCGGTCGTTTCGTCCAGCGGCCGCACAGCCACCACGCGCGGTCTGCCTGTGGTCAGCGTACCTGTCTTATCGAGCACCACCGTAGTCAAACGCGCCGCGGTCTCGAGTGCCTGCGCGTTCTTGATCAAAATGCCCGACGCCGCGCCCCGGCCGCTGGCTACGAGCACGGCCATCGGTGTGGCGAGCCCCATGGCGCACGGACAAGCAACGATCAACACGGCAACCGCCGACGAGATCGCCATCGTCCAGTCGCTGCCCGCGAGCCCCCAGGCCAACAACGTCGTCAGTGCAATCACCAGTACCGCGGGCACGAACCAAGCAACAACGCGGTCCGCGAGGCGCTGAACGTCGGCCTTCGATGCCTGCGCCTGCCAGGCCAGTTCGACCACCCGCGCCAGCAACGTGTCGCCCGCCGACTTGAGCACCTCGGCCGTCAGCGCCGCGCCGCCGTTGATGGTGCCCGCAAAGATTTGGCTCCCTGGCTGCTTTTCGACCGGCAATGACTCCCCCGACAGCCACGACTCGTCGACCTCGCCCGAGCCGCTGACCACACGCGCGTCGAGCGGCACGCGCTGGCCGGGCCGGACAATGATTCGCTGCCCCCGTTCAACGCGGTCGACCGGTACTTGGTGAATGTCTTGGCCATCGACGACGCTTGCCTCGTTGGGTGCCAGGTCAATCAACCCTGAAACCGCGCGCGACGCTCGCGACTTCGCACGCGCTTCAAGCAAGCGGCCCAGCGTGATGAACACCAGAATCATGCCGACGTCCATGAACGTCGGCCCGTGACCATGCCGTGCCCAATCGACCACTCCTTGCAGCCACGCGGCACCGGTACCGAGGGCGACCAGCGTGTCCATGTCGGCGCTCATGTAACGCAAGCGCTTGGCCGCACCGCGCAGGAACGGCCAGCCGACGTAGAATTCGAGGATCGTGCCCAAGAGAAGATCGACTACTGCGCCGCGGCCGACGGCATGCAGCAGCATGATGGCGGCCAGAAGGACCGTGCCGACGATCAGCCGCCGCCTCCACCGCGCGATCTCGTCCTGTCCATGCGACTCGGCACGTTCCCCGGCCGTTGCTGGGAGTGCAGCGCGATAACCGCTGCGATCGACAGCGTCGATCAACTGGCCGATGTTCACGCGAGCCGGATCGAAGTCGACGCTCGCCGAGTGCGTGGCCAAGTTGACGCTCGCATTCGAAACTCCTTCGACCGCGCTTAGTGCGCTTTCAACGCGCGACACGCAGCTTGCGCAGTGCATGCCGAACACGTCGAGCTTCGCATGATCTTGAGTCGCCACAGCTGCCATATGTAGAAAGTATACAACTGCTGGCTACCAGGCATCGCGGCTCTCGCTTTCAACGATGGATACGCCTCATGTAACCGGACGTCTCGCTCCATCGCCCACGGGGGCGCAGCACGTCGGCAATGCGCGGACTTTTTTGCTGGCATGGCTGTCGATTCGCTCGCGTCGCGGACACCTGACGCTACGGATCGAAG
>DASZPI010000863.1:0-3588 GCA_035550355.1 Pirellulales bacterium | reverse complement strand
CGTCGTCATGATGGCGGCCTCGGCCGGATTCGCCACGCCGATCGGCTACCAGACGAACCTGATGGTCTACGGCCCCGGCGGGTATCGATTCAGCGATTATCTGCGCGTCGGCGTGCCGCTGGACCTGCTCATCGGGGTGGTTTCCGTGGCTGTGGCGCCGTTGGCGTGGCCGTTTGTACCGGGTTAGCGCCCGGTCGGCCGGCTTGGTGCATTCGTTAAGTGTTGTCGCCGCAGGTGTTTGGAGTCGCTGCGCGCGATGCGACGCCGAACCCGGATGCTAGCATCCCGCTCATATTTGCTCGACTTCGATGCTGGGCGGCAGTACACTGGCCGGATTAAACGTTCGATTGGGGCACGTTTGAACAACCGGCACAATCGCAACGGAATGGCCGACATAAATCGTCCTGATTTGTTTTCGTCCCACCGCGATCGCAGGACTGCCGACGGCATTGAAATGGAAGCGGGGATGCCGTAGGTCGCTCCGCCGGGAAAAGGCGGCGAGTTCGTCCAAGATTCTTTGAACGAAAACTCCATGAAGCAATCGTTTTTCGCACGGAATAGCGTCACGATTTTGGTCGCGGCCATGTTCCTCATGCCGTTCGCCTTCCTGGGCGCTCGGCGGGCGTTTCTGACCAATCAGAACGACGTCCAGCAATGGCTGCCCGATCGTTACGACGAAACGGCCACTTTTCGCTGGTTTCAGAAGCATTTTGCTGGCGAACAGTTCGTTCTGGCCAGTTGGGAAGGCTGCACGTTCGACGACCAACGGATCGAACTGCTGGCCGAAAAGCTGGTTCCCGCCGATCGATCGTATTTGGACGCGACGACCTCGCTATTCGACGAGGTGCTGACCGGCCCGCAGGCGCTCGAGCGCCTGATGCAGCCGCCGTCGAACCTTTCACGCGACGAGGCCTTGAAGCGGCTCCGCGGCACGCTGGTTGGGCCGAACCTCGAGCAAACCTGCGTCGTGTTCACGCTTTCGGAATTGGGTAAAGAAACGCCGCGCAAGGCCGTGAACGCGGTCCGCAATGTGGCCAGCCAGGAATGCAATATCCCACTTTCCAAGTTGCACCTCGGCGGCCCGCCGGTCGACAACACGGCGATTGACGAAGCGGGCGAGAACAGCCTGATTCGCCTGGCGTCGTTGGCCTTGGGCATCGGGCTCGTGATCTCGTGGTGGTGCCTGCGCAGCGTTCGCCTCGTGCTGCTGGTGTTCATCGCCGGCCTGTACAGTGCCGCGCTGAGCCTGGCGATCGTCTGGTACGTCGGCTACGCGTTCTACGGCATCACGATGAACGCCATCTTGCTGACGATGCCGTCGTTGGTCTACGTCGCCGCCGTGTCGGGAGCCATCCACCTTTCGAACTACTATCGCGACACCGCCGTTGAAGAAGGGGTCCGTGGCGCCGCGGGCCGCGCCGTCAAGCATGCCGCCGTGCCGCTGGGCCTTGCGACCAGCACCACGGTCATCGGCCTGTTGACCTTGGTGTACAGCGAGCTGGTGCCGATCCAGTTGTTCGGACTGTTCTCGGGCGCCGGTGTGGCGGCAAGCCTGCTGGTGCTGTGCCTGTTTTTGCCGGCGTGCTTCGAGCTGTTCCCGATGCGCGTGACGACCGCCGATCGCGTGCATCTGCACGAGGTCGCCGTGGCCGATGGCCGCCCTGGCAACACGTGGTGGTGGCGGATCGCTGAATGGATCGTCGACCATAGCGGCATCGTCACCGCCGCGGGCATTGCCGTGCTGGTGATTGGCGCCATCGGCATGACCCAAATGCAGACCTCGGTCCAGTTGATGCGCATGTTCCCGAAGCGCGCCAAGATTCTGGCCGACTATCGCTGGCTGGAAGAAAACCTCGGCGACCTGGTGCCGATGGAAATCGTCATCAAGATGGATCGCGATCCGGCAAAGTGCCCGCTGACCTTCGTGCAGCGGCTCGAGTTGGTCGAACGCATTCAGGAGCGCGTCGAATCGATTGCCGACGTCGGCAGCGCGTTGTCGGCCGTCACCTTCGCCCCCGGGATGCCCAAGCCTGAAGATTACCGTTCCGGCGGCGGAATCTCGGGCGGCCTGTCGGGCTTGCTGGGCAGCAAAGAATTCAAGCTCCGCACCGCGCGGCGCATTACCAACGAACGCCTCGAGCGATCGCGCGAAGACTTCATCGCCGCCGGCTGGTTAGCCGAGGAGAATGGCTGCGAGCTGTGGCGGGTCAGCGCTCGCGTCGGAGCGCTCAAGGATGTCGACTATCACGTGTTCCTGGCGGCCATTCGCGACGAAGTGGACCATATCTTCGCCGAGGCCCCGCCGGGCCACTGGAAGCTCGACCGCAACGGCGATTTGCCCGGCGGCATCACCGTTTGGCCGGCGGGCATCGAGACCATTTACACCGGCTTGGTGCCGTTGATCTACAAGGCCCAGCGCTCGCTGCTTGACGGCCTCCTGTGGGGCTTCGTCATGGACCTGATCACCGTGACGATCGTCATGATGCTCTGCGTGCGCGAATGGTCGGCGGGCCTGGTGCTCATGCTGCCCAGCGTGTTTCCGGTGTTCGTGGTCTTTGGCGTAATGGGCTGGATGGGCACGATCGTCGATACCGGCACCGTGATGGCGCCGGCCGTGGCGCTGGGCGTAACCGTGGACGACGTTGTGCACTTCATGCTGATGTACCGCGGAGCGCTGAAGCGCGGGCTCAGTCGCCGCGAAGCGATCATGGTTTCGTACCAAGGTTGCGCACGCGCGATGTACCAAAGCTGGGGTGTGATCGGCCTGGGCATGTCGGTGTTCGCCCTCAGTCCGTTCACGCCCACGCAACGCTTCGGGTACATGATGGTCACGTTACTGACGTCGGCCTTGATCGGAAACCTGATTGTTCTGCCTGCCGTGCTCGCCAGCCCGCTGGGCGGCTTGTTCGGCAAGCAGTTCTTCGCCTCGCGGCGTCGCCCTGCTCCGGTCGAGGTGGCGCGTCCGCGGGTGGCCATTCCCGCCGCGCATTCGCGTCGCCACGAGCCAGCATTGTCGATCGAAAGCACCGGATCGACCTAAGCCATGGCCGGCGTCGCACGCATCGTGACGCACGGGTTGATCGCGGCGATCGTTGCCGTAGGCCTGGGCGCGCCGTCGCTCGCCGCCGAGCCGCCGTACGCGCTCGACCATGCCGGCACGAACACGATCAACGCGACATTTACCTTCACCATCCACTCGCCGACCACAACGATCGAAAAGTGGTTGATTTACGTCCCGCAAGCGCCGACGCTGCACCAGCAGGGAAGCGTTTCAACGTCGATCACCCCGGCGGCCGTGAGCTACGCCGACCTGAGCGCCCGGCATCGACCGCTGCTGCGCGCCGTACTGCCGGCAACGACCAGCGCGCTGAAGCACGGGGTCAAGGTGCAGGTGAACTATCGTGCCACGCTGTATGGTCGCGAGCTCGTGCCCCGCGATCGCCATCAAGGCTACTTGAAACCGAGCGCGCTCTCGGCAACCGAGCGCGAGCACTCGCTGGCCGAGACGCCGCAACTCGACTTTACGAGCGATCGTTTCAAGCAATGGCTGGCCGACAATCGCCTGCAGCGAAAATCGTCGGAAAGTGC
>DASZPI010000862.1:0-5398 GCA_035550355.1 Pirellulales bacterium | reverse complement strand
ATACTCGCGAGCTCGACGCATGGCCGGCCGGTAAGGCGGGCCGATCGTCGAACCACACGCACACGGGGCGTGGCGCAGCCTGGCTAGCGCGCTTGACTGGGGGTCAAGAGGTCGCAGGTTCAAATCCTGTCGCCCCGATTTTCTCGTTGCCTCTTCTCGTTGATCGAAGGCTATTGATGGCCAGAGCTTAGACGACGCGTTGCGTCGAGCACCCGCGCGGCATGACGATTCTCAAAGCCGCGAAAAATGCAGCGCATTTGCGGTGTTCAACATCGCAAGATCCAGCGCGGCACGCCACGAGAGAATTGACCGGTTGCATCATGTAGTGTCATTTGGTTTTCGCTGGCGCATGTCGGTCGAGTTGCCGCCAAAGCACGCCTCTGACTGACTGCATGTCCGGGCGATCCTAGCCATTCTGGCCGCACGACGCGTTCCGCTTGTGCTGGTCCGGCCGATTGGTGCCGAAGGGCAGCGATAAGCCGCCTTACCCCTTATCGACGTGGCGTTTCGTCGAGATTTGGGGGTCGCTTGTCGATTCGATACATTGGAGTCGATTTTGCTTTGCGCGCCCGGTACACGCGGAGGAGTGTCGTGACGGCCATCGCACTGGATTTCACGTATCGATACGCATTTCCTTCGATCGTCGAAGAATGCGACGGCGGCTTTGGCGTCACGCTGGCCACGTGCGGAGCCTCCCACGAGCAGCCGCATTTCTTTCGAGGACGGCTGCTACGCCCGCGCGAGATGGGCGAAATGCTGCTGGTATTGAGCGAGGTCGTTCGGACGCACTTTTTTTTGCCACGACCGGCAAACCTCGACCCAGTCGTCACCAGCAGCGAAGCCATGTTGCGTTTCGAGGGCTTCAGCGGCTGTTGCGGCGTATACGCCCGCGTTGATTTGCCGGCTGAAGCATTCGAAGGTGATGTCCAAAAGCACGGCACCACGAACGTCGACTTCAACAACCCGATGCGGGCCGCGCTGGCGCGGCTGCGAGATCACGAGGATACGCGGCTTTCGATCGGCACGGATTCCGTGGAGTTGGCCAAAGGCGCCGTCCGCGTGGTCGAAAAGAAAGTGAAGCTGCCGATCCGCTGGATCAAGGGATTCAGCGAAGTGCAACTCTATCAACCCACGATGGCGCTCAAACTCGAGGCGTCCGCCGCGGAGGCTTGCAAGTTCATCCGCAGCCTTCCGCGCACCGGAAGCCCGAAGCGACCCTCGTTTGTGGTGCAGTCTGGCGACGCGTTGCGGCTCAGCCAGCGAGAATCGCGCGGGGCTGTTCGCTTCAGCGGCACGCATCGCGTACGCGTGCTTGAGCCGCTCTTGAGTTCGGCCAAGTCGCTGCGGTTGTGGGCTGACGACGAATCGGGAGTGACGGGCTGGGAGGTCCTTTTAAAAGCAGGTCGCTTTTTCCTGTTGCTCAGTCCGGAGGTGTTCCGCGGATTCTCGGGCGAGGGCCAGGCCCTGTCGCAGCTTGCCGGCGATCGTTGGCAAGCCGCGCTACCGCAGGTGCAAGCAGCGCTCAAATGGCAAACTACTCTCAACGCAGCTGAATTGGCCGACGAATTGAGCCTACCTGGAGACGAAGTCAGGGCGGCGTTGGCCGTGCTCGGAGCGCGCGGCTTGGCCGGCTTCGATTTGAGTCGCGGCTCCTACTTCCATCGCGAGTTGCCCTTTGACCTCGAAATCGTGGAGCAGCTTCAGCCTCGATTGCAGGGGGCACGCAAGCTTTTGGAAGACAAAAAACTGAAATTGGTTTCTCGCGGCGCTGCGCCCCAAGAGACCGATATTGACGTGGAAGTCGCAGGCACGGATGTCATGCATTTGGTGCGATTGCGCGCCGACGGCGACAAATGCACCTGCCCGTGGTTCAGCAAATACCGGGCGCAGCGCGGCCCTTGCAAGCATATTCTGGCGGCCAGAATTCTAATCGACGGTGACGACAATGGGGGCAACGATGACACCTGAAGAATTGGAAGGCCTGATCAAGCGCGATGACGCGATGGTGCTGGCCGAAGCGCTCGGGCCATTATCCGAGAGCGAGCGAAGCAAGCTTTCAAAGCACGCCGATGCGCTGTTAAAGGAGTGTAATCAATACCAGCAGCGGTATTCGGATATTCAGAGTGGGAAAGCGCAACCAAGCCCCTTGATGCAGCGACTATTTGATGACGGCAGCGCTGGCCTTCGCAATAAGTTGCGTGCAGCCGAAGTCGCCGTCTTCGCGCTATGTCCGCTGAGCAGCGTCCGCAAGGTCGAGTTTCAAGAGACCGACGCAATCCTCGAAGTTCTCACCGTCCGGCGGCCGGAGTGGATCGATTCCTGGCTACAGTTGCAATTCGAGAAGCAAGTATACCGAATGACCTGGGGTGGTTTCTGGCGACTGTTCAAAGCTGGCGGATGCAGCAAGCCAACCAGCGACGCCTATTATCGCTTTCTGGCGCTGCAAGCCAACGTCGGCAGCGACAGGATGCTCGGCGACCGCTTGGCCGAGGAGCCGGAGCTCCTGGAGGATGTCTGGAGGCTATTTGAAGTCGAGACGCTGGCGTTCGCCTTCGACGACCAACCTGATCCGCCAGGGAGAGAATCGTGGACATCCGCCCTCTGTCGGTTGGCCCAACGCGGAACGCTTGATCGCCAGCGACTGCTTGACGCCACGCTCAAGGGACTGACAACAGGCTTCAAGAACAACGTGCTGACCAGTTTCGCGCGCGTGCACGATCGCCTGGAGCCGACCATCGACGAAATCGCTGCGCGTCAAGCGACCTACGCCGATTTGTTGAATGTAAAAACCGACCTAGTGGTCGCCTTCGCGATGACGATGTTCAAGAAGATTGACCAGGCGAAGCAATTGAACGACGACCTGTTTGTCGCCGCCGCGCCGTCCGTGTTTGCCCTGCCAACCAAAGCCCGCGCCAAGAGTGCCTTGGACTTGTTGCAGAAAATTGGCATACGCTCCCCGCGCCTCCGGCCGCAAATCATCGACGGCCTGATCGGCTCCGCGCTGTTGCACCCGGTGAGCGACATTGTCACAGCCGCACTCGATCTGGTGGCCATCTGGCGTGACAGCCTGTCCGCGAAGATGGCACACCGCCTTGCCGAGGTTGAAGTCCCCCTCGTCGCAAAGCCTCTATTATATGAACTCATCGGGGGCCACGGTGGCACGATCGACGGCGTTCAAGCGACTGTTGACGCAGTCGGCGAGACAAGCTCCATCCCTCTGGTCGAAGGCGATCCGCTCGACGCGCGCTGGAGGCAACTCGCTGGAGTCGACGAGGCCTTGTCTGCGGCCAAAAATCAGCGCTGGCCGGGCCCGCTACAGTTTCGCATGCAAGATGTACCGGTGCTGAGCGGCGTGGAGCCGATTGCTCCGCTGGAGTCCATCGAAGAGATCAGCGACCTGCTGGCACACTGCGTGGAGGTCGTCGATTCTCCGCTCGACGTTGAGCGCATCGTTGACGGAATCTGCAGGCTGGGCCGAGACGTCTCGGAAACGTTTGAGCGACTCGCCGCTCCGCTGCGCAGCCGCATCAGGCAACTCGCCGAAAACTGGTCGCCTCGTAATCTCGTTGCCTGGTCCAGAACTCCCGTTGGGTTGGTTCGACTGTTGCAATGGTGGTTGAACTTCCATGCGGAAGATGAGCGACTTACTGCTTTTTATGAATGGTGGGCCACCGATCAAACGCGCGATACGTTCAATCCGCCGATCTACGCTTTTCTCGATCGACGTTATCGGGATCTGTTGCAGCGGCTCTCGGCTGGGCACAAGGGGCCATTGCTGTCGATGCCAACACACTCTTCGGGCTGGATCGACCCGCTCGTATTTGTCGAGCGGTGGCGAAAGTTGATGGAACTGGGCATTCCGATTCTGCACTCCGACGTCGTGTTGGCAGCGCTGCGGCTGGCCCCCGATCATCGTGCAGCCGCCTTGGCGGCGACCGCGAAAATGGACCATCCATGGATGGACGCACTGCGCTGGGCATTGGGCCAAACGACCGCATCGCCGAAGATCAACGTGGAACAAGCCGATTTGTGGATCGCGGCCGCCAACGCCCGAGGCGACGACGAGAGCTTCTCACTTTTACGTGCAGCGGGTCTCGACGGCGCAGGACCGGATGGATCGGTCTTATCAACTCACCGGTGGCAAGCCTATGTGCGCGAGTCGAAACCGGGCTATGGCGGAACGACGCAGGCGCTGGCCAGTATTGATCTGACTCTGCAGCCGGTATTGCCATCGATCGACGCAACCCAAGATCGGCCCTCGCTGTTTTTACATATTCAGTGGGACGCTGATGTCCTATGGATTACTAAGCTTCTGGCCACCATTTCGCCGGGCAATGGCTCGGCACAGTTTGCCAGGGGTATCGAGAAGCTGATTGCGCGATTGGACGCTCCGGCACTCGCCAATGAACCCAACGATCTCTATTTACTACCATTGTTCGACGTCGATCGTCCGATGGATGAATTGGCCTGCCTGTTACTATTAGTGGGCCTGTCCAGCAAGGACGAGGACGTTCGCCGCGTGGCGATCGACGCGGCCATCGAGAGCATTCAAGACGGCCGACTGCACACGGCGATTTTGGGGACGACTCTGGCGCGGCTGACTGTGCCAGAATGGCTCAAGCTGAATCGCCTCTGCGCCAATCTGGAAGAAGTCGCACGCGTCAGTTCGATGCATGCCTGGGTCGTTTGCGAATCTTTAGATGTGTTACTGGCTGCCTACGAGGAGTTGCCGCGCGACGCGCATCACTTGCTGGCGGTGCTACAAAAGCTGTTGATGCAGTTGGGTGGTGAACTAACCCCGGCGGCCAAGCAGCGCCTGACCGCGTTCGAGGGGGGTGGCAAGTCCGGCAAGCTCGCCAAAGCACTTCTAAAGCTCACGGCGTGCGAAACACCAGTCGCTGCCGAAGCGCGACATCAAGTACTTCAGTCACGAATCGAACGAGCACAACGCTGGCAGGGCGCCGCAGCTCAATCCCGACTCGTAGCGGCCGAATCCTGCGATGCCACTAGCGCAAGGATTGCCCTCTGAATCGGCTTCGCCAACCACTTCCTGCAATTCGGTGTCATGCGATGCCAATTCCAGCCAACTGAAGCGGCCGGAATGCAGCGCGTTTGCAGCGAGGGCCGATTGGCTCAGAGGGCCAGCATCAGGTCGCTCCGCTTCTCGATCCCAACTCCCCCGAATACCTGCTCTGGTTCCCCACTTTTCGATGACTTGGCTCAATGTGCTGGCCCTGGGCCGCAAGCCGTCGGGCAGTAATTGAGCAAGCACTCTTAGCGTGCCCGTGAGCCCACCGTCTGCTAGAATCGACGGGGCCTACCTTTCTTGGGCAGTTGTTGCACGTCCTTTTCCATTGTCTGCCTTCGATCGAAAGTTGCTTGTGGCCTCTCCTGCCCC
>DASZPI010000861.1:0-4385 GCA_035550355.1 Pirellulales bacterium | reverse complement strand
AAGACTGGTCGAACTACACGCCGGCCTCGATGGAAGACGGCGAGCCGAACATCGAGCAGATCGATTGCCGCAGGATTCGCGGCCTGGCCCGCGACGAGTTGCAAATGCGGCTGGCGCGCAAGGTTTGACAAGCGCGAATTGTCGCGACGATGCTGCTAGCACGCCAGCATTGCCCTTCACGCACCCTGCGTCATTCGATACTCTTGCGGGGCTTCCCTCCCCTGCCTCGGCATACGATTGCACGTGACCACGATGGATTTCGAAATCGAGCGGTCGGCGCGCGTCTGCGCAGCCACCGGACGTGCGCTGGGCGAAGGCGAGGAATTCTTTTCGATCCTCGTGCGCGAAGGACGGCAAATCGTGCGGCGCGACTACGCGCTCGAGGCGTGGACCGGCCCGCCGGACGATGCGGTCGCTTCGTGGAAATCGCGCATCCCCGAACGGCATGCGAAACCGAAGCTCGCCCCGCGCGATGTGGTGCTGCGGCTGTTCGACGCCCTGGGGCAATCGGGCGAGCAGGCCGACCTGCGGTACATGCTCGCGTTGTGGTTGATGCGCCGCCGCATTTTGAAGCCCGAGCCGGCAGCCGGCGAAGGCTCGACGGCGACCGGCCGCGACGTGCTTGCGCTGTACGACCCGAGCACCGAGACGATTTATCAGGTGCCGGTCGCGTTGCCCGCGGCCTCACGCGCTGCCGAGCTCGAACGTGAAATGAGCCGCCTGTTGGGCATCGGCCAGCCGGCGCCCGACGAACCGTCTCCCGGAGCCCAACCGTGAATCTGCGCGGGGCGCCGATGATCGTCGTGGTGGTGGTGCTCGTCGCCTCGGCCGGCGCCGGTTGCCCGCAGGTGCTGAACCGCTACAGCGTGCGCGGGCCGCGGATGTTGCCCGAGACCGCGTCGCTGGATGATGTGGTGCGGGTGGTGAACCAGAACGGCGCGGCGATGCAATCGCTGGTCTCGACCGACGCCTCGATCTCGGCCACCGGCACGCCGGCACTGCGCGCGAGCATCGCGCTCGATCGGCCGCGCCGGCTGCGCGTGCGCGCCGAAACCACGCTCACCGGCCAGGAACTCGACCTGGGCAGCAACGACGAACTGTTCTGGGTCTGGGCCAAGCGCATGGACCCGCCGGCGGTAATGTTCTGCCGCCACGACCAGTACCAGGCGAGTGCCGCGCGACAGTTTCTGCCGATCGAGCCCGAATGGCTGGTCGAGGCGCTTGCCGCGACTCCGTTCGATCCGGCCGATCGCCACAGCGGTCCGCTGCCGGTGCGCGGCGGCAAGCTTGAAATCCGCAGCACGCGCGCGACCGCCGATGGCTCGCAGACCAAGATCACGATCGTCGATGCCCAAAGCGGCTGGGTGCTCGAGCAACACCTGTACGATTCGCGCGGCGCGCGGCTGGCCAGCGCGATGATGAGCCAGCATTGGCGCGATCCGGCCAGCGGCGTGACGCTGCCGAAGCGCGTCGAGTTTCAACTGCCGGCCGCGAAAACCTCGTTCACGCTCACGCTGGGCAACGTGCAGATCAATCAACTCGATCCGGCAACGCCGCTGTTTGCCATGCCTTCGTATCCCGGGACAAGATTAGTGGACCTGGCCGACCCATCGCTGCAGTTCGAGCGACCAGTTGCAGCGCCGGTGTCGTACAACGAGCCGATCGCCGCCCCGCCGAAGCAAGCGCGCCGCTGGCGATTGTTTCGCTGATCGGGTCCTTCTCCCTCTGGCAGCAGGTGGCCGGAGGCCGGATGAGGGTGATGCGGCATTGATGCCGTGTACCCGCTGCTCCCTCACCCGGCCGCCGCGGCGGCGGCCACCCTCTCCCAATGGGAGAGGGTTATCATCGCGCCGCTCCACGGGTTGCATCTGTCCTTCTCCCACCGGGAGAAGGTGGCCGAAGGCCGGATGAGGGAGAAGCGGCAACGATCGTGCGTACCCGCTGCTCCCTCACCCGGCCGCCGCGGCGGCGGCCACCCTCTCCCAAAG
Source organism: Pirellulales bacterium (assembly GCA_035550355.1). Taxonomy (GTDB): domain Bacteria; phylum Planctomycetota; class Planctomycetia; order Pirellulales; family PNKZ01; genus DATAXP01. The sequence continues at coordinate 2,397 of DASZPI010000861.1, read as the reverse complement.
GGAGAGGGATTCTTATGCCAGGCGTTGTCGTGTCATCGATTTGCGTGCCCCGATCACCGCGGCGTAATGCTCGCGCAAGAACTCGGTGATCGCCGGCGTGATGTCCTCGGGCGTGCGGAATTGCAGCACGATCCGGTCCCCCTCGGGCCGATCGGTGTGCAGTTGCACCTCGTCGCCCAAGGCCGCCACGCGCCCCATGGCGAACAGTTGCTTGGGGCCGTTGAGCACCAGCGGCACCGAGGCGACCTGTTTCGTTTGCAGCGTCGCCCACGGCTCGCTGCTGCCGCGCGGGCACAGGTGCACCAGTTGCTGGTTGTTCCACAGGAACTCGCCCCCGTCGGCAATCTCGTCGAGCAGCTCGCACAATTCTTCCAGCAGCTCGGTGCTCCACTTCGCCGGCTTGCCGGGCGGGAACCCCTTGCGCGACAGATGCCACTTCTGGCCCAGCACCTTCCACGGCATCACGTCGTCGGGTTTTTGCTGCGCGCGATGGGTGAACTTCTCGAACCCGCGCACCGCCGCCTCGAGAAACTCCCAAAATGCGGGGCGATCGATTTCCTCGAGCGCGTGCACCGCCAGCTGCACTTCCTGCCAGGGGCCGCGCAGGTTTTTGCACTTCACGCGCGGCTCGCTGCCGTAGACCGGCAGGTCGGGCATCTCGTTCAAAGGCTTCAGGTCGAGCTTCGCCACGAGGTCCTCGCGCTGAAAGCTCTTCTTGGCCACGCGGAACTTCAGCTTCACCAGCCACGGCTCGCCGGTGATCGCGTGGAAGAACCAACCGTCGGTCTTCTTGTCGGCGGAAATCTCGACGACCGACCGCGTGGCCCAATTCGTCGGGCTGAACTCGCCCAATTCGTGAATGCGATCGACCACGGCCGAGATGATCCGCCCGTCCCAGCGGCACGGCTTGCCGTCGCGCCCCACGCGATCCGTCGTGTGCCAGCGCCGACCGTCGCTCTGCCAAGGCATCTTCGCTTCGGCGCCGACTTCGTGCAGATCGAGGTCCTCGTCGCGCTTTGCTTCGGCCGCGGCAAAGTCGTGCGGCTTGCGCTCGGCGTGCGGCCCGGCCGCGAGTACCTCGGCAAGCATCTCGCCGGTGTACGAGCGCAACAACGCCGCGTCGTTCTTCTTTCGCTTGGTCGCCGCCTGCCAGCGCTCGGCGTGGGCAACGACTTCTTCGGGCGTGCCGGCGGCGACGACCTGGCCGCCCCCCTCGCCCGCCTCGGGCCCCATGTCGATCACCCAGTCGGCAGTCTTGACCACGTCGAGGTTGTGCTCGATCACCACCACGGTGTTGCCCAGGTCGACCAGGCGGTTCAATACATCGAGCAACTTGGCGAGGTCGTCGAAGTGCAGGCCCGTGGTCGGCTCGTCGAGCAGGTACAGAGTTTGTCCGGTGTCGGGGCGGGCGAGCTCGGCGGCGAGCTTCACGCGCTGCGCTTCGCCGCCCGAAAGGGTCGGCGCCGCCTGCCCGAGACGCAGATAATCGAGCCCCACGTCGCATAGGGTTTGCAACGTGCGGCGGACCTTGGGAATGTTTGCGAACAACTCGACCGCGCGCGAGGCGCTCATATCGAGCACGTCGGCAATGCTTTGGCCGCGGAACTTCACGGCCAGCGTCTCGGGGTTGTAGCGCTTACCGCGGCACTCGTCGCACTCGACCCACACATCGGGCAGGAAGTGCATTTCGATCCGCAGTTGTCCGTTGCCTTCGCACTTCTCGCAGCGCCCGCCGGGAACGTTGAAGCTGAACCGCCGCGCGGTGTAGCCGCGCAACTTGGCCTCGGGCAGGTGGGCGTACAGCTCGCGGATTTGCTCGAACACGCCGGTGTACGTTGCCGGGTTCGAGGTGGGCGTGTTGCCCAACGGCTGCTGATCGACGCGGATGACTTTGTTGATGTGCTGCACGCCGCGGATCGCGTCGTGCGGGGCGGCAAACGTGCGAGCGCGGTGCAGCGTGCGGGCCAAGGCGTTGTACAGCACGTCCTCGACCAGCGAGCTCTTGCCGCTGCCGCTGACGCCGGTGACCACGGTGAACGTGCCGAGCGGAATCTCGACGCTGACGTTGCGCAGGTTGTTGTGGCGGGCGCCGACGATGTCGAGCGTGAGTGGTGCGGGGCCCGTAGTGAGCGCGGCGGGCTTCCGGCCCTTCTCCGCTTTCCGCTTTCCGCTTTCCGCTTTTGCCCCTCCCTGCCCCCTGCGGTTCGTCGGCACCGCGATCGCCTTCGTGCCGCTGAGGTACGGTCCCGTGACCGAGCCTTTTTGCTTGGCCACGGCTGCGGGCGTGCCGCGGGCGACGACCTGGCCGCCGAACTCGCCGGCGCGCGGGCCGAAATCCAACAACTGATCGGCGCCGGCGATCACCTCTTTATCGTGCTCGACCAGTAGCAGCGTATT
>DASZPI010000860.1:0-1962 GCA_035550355.1 Pirellulales bacterium | reverse complement strand
CGCAGCGCCGTGACCAGCGTATCGTAGTCGCCGATTGCCGCCAGGCATTGCACAGCCAGCAGGCTGGTCTCGATGCGTCGATCGCCGGCGAGTTCTTTCAAGCCCAGGGTCAAGGGCCGGTCGGTGGGCAGCGCCTTGGGCAGCTCGGCGCTGGCGCGCTTCTGCATGGGAGTGCGATCGTCGGTCACGGTCACCCATGCCGGCAGCGTGGCAGCTTCGTTCAACGGGGCCAGGGTGTCGCCGCCGGCCAACATCCGCCGCGCAGGCGCGGGAATTGTCTCGGGGGCCGCACCGGTGTTCGACCACTCGACGGTGCCGGTCGTAACAAACAATTCGGCACTGACGATCGACGGTTCCCGCTCCGGGTCGGTGCCTTCGACGCGCTGCTGACGCACTTCCACAGCGGCGGTCGAGTTGGCGTCGCGCAGTAAAAGCATGCTGTCGCGGCCGGCGGCGACCACGCGAATCGCCACACTTGCCGTCCCCGCGCTCAAAAGGACGATTCGACCCGAGATTACCTCGACACCAAGCACCCCCTTGGAGTCTGGGGGCAGCAGCACGATCTCGCTACCGCCGAGTAAGTCGATATTTACCCCCGACGACAGTGTCAGCGCGCAGCGGAACGTCGGCAGCGACATCAACCGGTCGGCGCTGTTGACGGTGGTGCGGTTGGGTACGCGATGCCAGTGCCCATCATTGGCCGAAAACCGCACAAGCAAGTCGCCCTCCATAAACCGGCCAACTCCCTCGACCACAGCTGGCTTAGGCACCAGTGCGGCGGGCATGGGTCCCGGAACCGGCGCTGAGCCTGCCCCCACGCTGGTGCCCGGCGCCACAGCGCCGCCGACGGCCGCGACGGATGCCGGGGCGGGAGTCGCTGAGGCGGGTACGGTGCCTTGCGGCATCGTCGTTGTCGGTGCGATTTCTGTCGGATTCGTTGCGGTTACCGGGGGCGCACTAACACCCGTGGCCGTAGCCGGCGGGCCAAGCACGGGAGCGGTCGCGGTTCCAGGCACCGCCGGAGCCGGCATCACCGGAGCCGCAACGGTGCTGGGAACGCCCGGAATCGCAGGCGAGGGCGGCGTTTCGGCCATTGGGCCGGCTGGCGCGGGGCCAGCCGTAGCAGCCGTCGACGCGACAGGTGCCGCGCCACTTACGGCGGTGCCGGTCGCTGTTCCGAGCGTTGCACCTTCGGCCGGCACGACTCCAGAGGTCGTGCTGGTGGACGGTGTGGCGGCCGCGATGGTTGCGGTGGGAGCCGGGACCGCTGCGGTGGCCGTTGATGACGACTGCGAGGTAGTTGGCGCGGCGGCAGGCGTCTGGCCTGCCGGTTGCTCGCCGACTTGCGCCGTGGTTGCCGGCTGAATGTGCTGGAGTCCGAACTTCGCCAAAAGCTTCTCAAAGTTCATTGCCGCCGCAGCGGCCGCGCAGAACAGGGCTGCTAAACCTACCGCTACCAGCAGCCCGGCACGCGATCGTTTCGGCTTGGGCGGTTCGCGCAAATAATCGGGCACCTCGGGCTTTTGACGAACCGACCGCTCCGGCGCAGCCGCAACCTCGGCCCGCATGGCAGCGGCCATTTCCGGAGACGGCGTCCGCGAAGGCATTGGCGTGTCGGACGACCGCGGAGACGGCGCCGAGCTCGTCGTTGCCTGCGAAGCCAAACGGTACATGCGCTCCCGAAGGCGAACGTCGATCTCGGCGGGCTCGCCCAGGACGAGAGCAAGAATCTGATGCGCCGAAGCCACTTCGGCCAAGTGCATGTCCGATTCCAGACACACCTTTTCAAAATCGGGCACCCGTTCCGACGGCAGCGTGTTGTCGAGGTACTCGGCCACCGTGTTCGGGTCGAGCGCTAGCCCGCGGCCATCGAGCCGTGGCGCGCCCAGTCGCAAGCGGCGCGTGACCTCACGCGTGCGATGCATCAGGTTCGTGGCAAATTCGCTTTCCTCGATCTTTTTG
>DASZPI010000859.1:0-3564 GCA_035550355.1 Pirellulales bacterium | reverse complement strand
CTCGTCGCCGTGCGCCACCATGCGGTGTGCGACGATCTGGTCGCTGCCGGAAAAGCTGCCGATCTTGAACGCATCGGCAAACATGGTGGTGGCGTTGCCGCGCGGATAGCCCTGGGCTTTGCCGAGCGCCGCCTCGTCAGGCTCGGCACGCGCGGTCGTGACCGCAATCGATAACACCACAACGACGATTGAGCATCGATGGAACATGGACGGCCCGCGTCGAATAGGGTTGAAATGATGCGGCGCGTATCGCATTCTAAATGCGGATCGCAGCCAATTCATCGACCGAGCGAGAAGTATGATCAGATTTCGCATTGCCGTGGCATCGACCCTCTGCTGCGCCTGCGCCGCCATGGCGTGGGCCGCGCCGCCGAACATCATCGTCGTCTTCACCGATGACCAAGGCTACGCCGACGTCGGCTGCTTCGGGGCCACGGGATTCTCGACGCCGAATCTCGACGCGCTGGCCCAGCAGGGAACGCGCTTCACCAACTTCCATGTCGCGCAGCCGGTCTGCTCGGCGTCGCGGACGGCGCTGTTGACCGGCTGCTATCCGAACCGGCTCGGCATGCACGGAGCCCTCGGCCCCTCGGCCAAGCATGGCATCAGCGCCGGCGAAACGACCCTTGCCGAGCTGCTCAAGCAGCGCGGCTACGCAACCGGCATGGCCGGCAAGTGGCACCTGGGGCACCATCCTCAGTTTCTGCCCACGCGGCACGGCTTCGACGAGTACTTCGGTCTGCCGTACTCGAACGACATGTGGCCCGAGCATCCCGAAGCCAAGCCCGGCACGTACCCGCCGCTGCCGCTAATCGAAAACGAAACGGTCATCAACTCGCACGTCACGCACGACGATCAACGCCAGCTCACCACCTGGTACACCGAGCGCGCAGTCAAGTTCATCGAACGCAACCACGATCGGCCGTTCTTCTTTTACCTGGCGCACTCTATGCCGCACGTGCCGCTGCATGCCAGCGACAAGTACCAGGGCAAATCGCCGCGCGGTCTGTACGGCGACGTGATCGAAGAGATCGACTGGTCGGTGGGCCAGATCATGCAAACGCTCGACAAGCACCGGCTCGCCGAGAACACCTGGATCATCTTCACCAGCGACAACGGTCCGTGGCTGTCGTACGGCGATCACGCCGGCTCGGCCGGTCCGCTGCGCGAAGGCAAAGGCACGTGCTGGGAAGGGGGTGTGCGCGAGCCGTGCATCATGCGTTGGCCCGGTCACATTCCCGCCGGCGCAACTTCCGCTGCCATGCTGATGACGATCGACCTGCTGCCCACGATTGCCACGGTCGTCGGCGGCACGCTGCCGGCGCACAAGATCGACGGCCTCGATGTTGGTCCGCTACTGTTCGGCAACCGCGCGGCGCCCAATCCGCACGACGCGTATCTGTTCTACTACGAGCAGAATCAGTTGCAGGCCGTTGCGTCGGGCGATGGCCGATGGAAGTTGCAGTTGCCGCACAGCTATCGCACGCTGGCCGGCCGACCCGGTGGCCGCGGCGGCAAGCCGGCAAAATACGAGCAGCGCAAGATCGCCACGGCGGAGCTGTACGATTTGGTGAACGACCTTGGCGAGACGACGGACGTTGCCGCAGCAAATGCGGAAATCGTCGAGCGATTGCAAGCAGCGGCCGAGCGGGCCCGCGCCGATTTGGGCGACGCATTGACCGGCCGCACCGGCAGCGGCATCCGCCCCGCGGCGCGCTTGGGCGAATGATCTCTCCGCCGCCGTACGAACGTCACCGCGTGCTCTCGCGCCGCGGGTCGCTGCCGTAGGCAAACATCTTGCGATCTTTCACCTTGAGCAACACGATCGGTGCGGCCATGAGCAGGGCGCCGAAAATCGCCGACACGACGCCGGTCCCCGGCGAGAGTACGCCGTCGAGCTGCGCGCCGTAGTACGCCCAACCGGCCACCGGATAGAACAAGGCCAGGGCGGTCGCCAACCCCGGCGAGTAAACGCGTGTTACTATCGTGGGCAGGACATGGAAGAAAGTGGCATTGATGATCATCAACGCCGCAAAGCCGAGCGCGAACGACGGTTTTTGCCAGCCGACCATCGCGCAGCAAACGCCCAGCACCACGACCAGCGCGTTGACGACGTAGAACGATCCCCACTCGACGGGCAGCCGCAAGACCGATCGCGCCCAATCGCGCCAATTGAGCTCGTATTCTTCGAGAGCGTGGATGCCGTACGCCGCTAAGGCGATCCACAGGATATATTCGTGGGACATGGCAGCTTATCGCGGCGGTTTGTGCGCTCGCACCGGCGAGGCGGTCACGCGCAGCACGCGCGAATCGGTCAGCGGGCTGCGGCGACGCGGGGGCGGTTGGTTGACGTCCAACTGTCGCCGCTGAATCTCGGCCTCGGCCTGCTGCACAATCCGTTCGACCGACGAGTGCTCGTAGCTCGACTCGCTGATGCGGCTCAGCTCGTCGTGATACTTGTGGTAGAAGTCCAACAGCTCGCGGTCGGTGGCCATCGCGAAATTGAAGAGCGGCATCGCGTCTCCTTTCGCAGCATCGGGTGCCCAGAAGCACGCTTCATGGTAGCAATCGTTCGGGGCGATGCTAGCGCGACGTCGCAGAATCTGCCCGTTGCCTGGGGGAGCGACCCCCAGGCAGAGCTCGTGTCGCGTGTTACCAGTGGTGGCCGCCCCAATGGCCCGCGTGGCCGTAGGCCGGAGCGTAACCGTAGCCGTAGGCTGGGTACTGCGGCGTGGTCAACCGTCCGGCAGCGAAGCCCAGGCCGAATGACCCGCCGGCGATCAGCAGGTTGCGTAGCACGGGATGGTCTTGATACCCGGTGTAACCGTACCCCGGCGCGGCGCCGTACCCGGTGTAGCCGTAGCCGGCAGGGTAGCTAAAGGTCTGGGCCATGGCCGGCGCCGCCGTCGAACCAAGCATGCCGGCAAGAGTCAGGGCAAGCACGAGGCGCTTCATTGCAAGTCTCCTTTCGCCTGAAGCGGGAGCAGGCTGGCTTTGCGGCCGCCGCTCGAAGATTCGACCAACTCTGCCCGACGAACAAAGCACGCGGCGTGCCGATCGAACAAGAGCCGCGAATCCGCACGATTTCCCGGGAATCAGGGGTGCCGAGCGTATCAGGGTCGCGGCGCGCGCCATCGAACTTGCAACAGTGATTCGCTCGGCAAAGGCTTGCCATCGGGCGCCGCGCCGATTCTAGTCGAACATCATGAAACCAAATCCTTCGATCACCCGCGGCAATCGTGTCGTACGCGCGCGGCAGTTCACGGTCGCCTTGATGGCGGTCTTCGTAGGGGCGACCTCGGCGCGCTCGTCGGAACCCGACCGCCCCAATATTCTACTGGTGGTTACCGACGATCAGCGGTTCGACATGCTCGGCTGCGCCGGTCATCCGGCGGCGCAAACGCCGAACATCGACCGCCTGGCGCGCGAAGGGATGCTGTTTCGGAAGTTCTACGCCGCCACGCCGCTGTGCTCGCCCAGCCGGGCCAGCATTCTCACCGGCTTGTATCCGCACAAGCATCGCGTGATCAACAACGACAAGCTGGGGCTCGACGTGGTGAGCCA
>DASZPI010000858.1:0-6053 GCA_035550355.1 Pirellulales bacterium | reverse complement strand
GTTCGAGGAGCGGAACAAGCTGATGGCCGAGCACGGTCGCAGCGGCATGAAGTTCGCGGGCCGCGTCACGCAGCTGATTACCGTGTCGGTAGGCCTCGACGACTGGGAATGGGGCGTAACCCTTTGGGCACGCAACCCTGAATTCCTGAAAGAGATCGTCTACAAAATGCGGTTCGACGAGGCGAGCGCTCGCTATGCCGAATTCGGGCCCTTCTACACCAGCTACGTCGTCTCGCCGGCAGCGATGCTCGACCATTGCCGCATCGGCGCCGGCTAGGGCAATAGCTTGCTCTGTTCGACTTCGACGCCGAGGCCGAGGCCCTGGGGCACCACGCACTTCCCCGCGACCACGGAAATCGGCGCTGCCAGGATGCTCGTCGTCAAGTATTGCGGGGCGTTCAGTGCCGCAGGCGTCGTTAGTCCGAACGCGGCAAAGAGCGCCAACGTTGCGGCCAGCGAAATGTCGGGGTCGGTCAATCCGCTGCCCAACCACATTAGTCCTGCGTCTTCAATCAGCCGCATCATGGCGACGGCTTCGTGGAGGCCGCCGCACCGCGCGACTTTCATGGTCACGCCGTTCAACAGGCCAAGCGCAAGAAACTCCTCGAGGTCGCGGCGCGAGACGATCGCCTCATCCATCAGAATCGGCAGCGCCCCTTGCCGCACAAGCGCCTTGAACGCGCGAAGCTGGTTGGCGGCGACCGGCTGCTCGAACGCCTTAACGCCCAGGTCGGCAAATCGCGGCGCCACCTCGAGCGCGGTCGCCGGATCATAACCGCCGTTGGCATCGATCCACAGAAAGGCATCGGGCGCGAGCTGGCGTATCGCGCGGCATAATTCCAGGTCGAATGCTATGTTCGGCGCAACCTTAATGTTGAAACTGCGATAACCAGCCGCCAGCGCACGTTCGACTTCCGCGCTTGCCGAATCGATGCTCGGCAGATTGATCGTCCAACTTAAGGGCACGGCAGTGCTCGCGATTCGGCCCCAGCGGCCGATCACCGACCGACGGTCAAGTTTCGCCGCCAGGTCGTGCAGCGCGATGTCGATTCCCGCTTTCGCGATCGGTTGCCCGGTCGAAAATGAAGGCGCGATCGCCAGGTTCAACCGACGATGGGCCTCGCGAATGTCCTGCGGATCAATGCCGATTAGCTCGGGCGCCAGGTAGGTATCGATCGTGCTGCGTACCGATTCCGGCGTCTCGTAGCTCCACCTTCGCGACGGTACGCATTGGCCCCAACCGATCGTGCCGTCGCTGGCGGTCAGCTTGACTACAGTCGTTGGCCGCGAGGCCACGCCTGCGCCAGGCTGGCGTTCGAAGAACTTGAATCGAGGATCAGCCGGATAATCAACCGCAAACGTCTGCACGCGCTCAACGTGTTCGCCCATACGTGGTCATCCAAAGGTCACCGGTTTATCGATCGCGCCGGCAAGGCGAGTAAGGAACTCCGAGCGCGGCAGCAGGCCGCAGCCCAGGCGATGGCTGTTGGCGGTCCACTGTTGAATATCGAGCAGCTCGTAGCCGCGCTGGCCCAAATGGTCGACGAGGTGCGCCAACGCAACCTTCGAGGCGTCGGTTTCGCGATAGAACATCGATTCGGCGGCGAACATCGCGCCGATCGCCACGCCATACACCCCGCCGGCCAACGCACCGTCGTGCCAGGCTTCGACACTGTGCGCGACACCCGCCGCGTGCAGTCGGCAATAGGCTTCCTCCATGCTCGGCGTGATCCAGGTATGCTCGCGACGGTCTTGCGCGGTGGCACAACCCATGATCACGCCGCGGAAATCAGTGTCGCGGCGGACTGCGAATTTTCCGCTGCCGAGCGTGCGAGCAAGACTGCGCGACACATGGAAGCCATCGAGCGGGATGACCGCACGCAGTGGCGGCGAATGCCACTCGACGATGCCGCGCCCATTGGGCCATGGAAAAATCCCATGGCGATAGGCGTCAATGATCCGCTCGAGCGTCAATTCGCCACCGATGGCGACGACGCCATCCTGACTCGCGCTGGCCGCCGGCGGAAAGAATAACGAGCTTGACATGCTCGGAGCGTGATCGGGCGCGCGATTCGCACGCGCTTTCGTTCCTGCAAGAACGGTCCCTATAATACCGGCGGTCGATTTACGGCTTCAATGGAGTCGCTGATGGAAGATTCCGCACGCTATGCACCTTATCCGCCGTCGCCGCCGCCGCGCAACACAGGACGTGTGTCGACGCTTTTGTTCACGCTGTTGGCACTGCTGATGATCATGGTAGCGCCGTACCTGGCCGAGCAGATCCAGTTTGCGCTCACGCGCGGCGAGCTGCGTGCCAAAGCCGAAGCCGCCGCCGCCGACCTCGGCGAGTTGGAAAAGAACGCCGAACTGGTCAAGCTGTCCGACACCTCGCGGGCATTTCGCGACGTAGCGCAGGTCGTTTCGCCGTCGGTGGTCCACATCGACACGGAACAAGTGGGACGGGTGCGCGGTTCGCAGTCCGTCTTCGACGAATGGGGCTTCGGTGGGCCGTCGCGCGAACGAATCTATCGCGCCGTTGGACAGGGATCGGGAATCGTCGTCGATACCGCCGGATACGTGGTCACCAACTATCACGTGGTTCAGGACGCGAACCGCGTGACGGTCAAGCTCACCGACGGCCGGGCGATCAACGACGTGAAGCTGGTCGGCTACGACGTCTACACCGATCTGGCGGTCCTAAAGATCAATGCCTCGAATCTGGTCGCCGCCAAGTGGGGGGACAGTGGCGATTTGGAGGTTGGCGATTGGGTGTTGGCCGTCGGCAACCCGTACGGGCTCGATCGCACGGTGACGTCGGGAATTCTGAGCGCCAAAGAGCGGCGCACGCTCGACGAGAACAACGCCTACCAAGACTTTCTACAAACCGACGCCGCGGTCAATCCCGGCAACAGTGGCGGCCCGTTGCTGAACGTCAAAGGAGAGGTGATCGGCATCACCACCGCGATCGTCGGTCGCTCGTACCAGGGCATCAGCTTTGCCATTCCCAGCACGATTGCACAACGAGTGTACGATGAGCTGATCAAGCGTGGTCGCGTGGCACGCGGCTACCTGGGTGTTGGGCTGCAGGAAGTGACCGCCGACATCGCTCAACAACTGAAGCTTGGCGACACGCACGGCGTATTAGTCACCGGCGTTCAGAAGGGTTCGCCTGCCGAGCAAGCTGGCATCGAGGCCGGTGACGTGATCGTGGAATGGGACAGCAAGAAGGTTTCCGACCCGGGCGACCTGCGTTTGCAGGTGGCCGGCGCAAAAATCGGCGCGAAGCTCCCCGTCAAGCTGATCCGCGATGGCAAGCCGATGACCATCAGCGTTACGGTGGGTGAACGCGAAGGCTGATCGTTGTCCGTGCGACCTCGCGTCGTTGCAAAATCCCCCGGGTACGTCTACCCTAAACAGTTCGGCCCAGCCGGGTGGACAGTCCGCCCCGCTCGACCGATCAGATCACCCACCGTGCACTTTGCAGGACCGATTTCACGTGGCAACCACCATTAAACCTTCGGCGACGGGCCAGATGGTTACCGGCGCCGATATTCTCGTCCAGTCGTTGGTGAACCACGGTGTGGAGGTGATTTTCGCGTATCCCGGCGGCGCCAGTATGCCGCTGCACCAGTCGCTCACCCGGTTCAAGGACCGCATCCGCACCATCCTTCCGCGGCACGAGCAAGGTGGTGGCTTCGCCGCCCAAGGCTACGCCCGTGCTACCGGTAAGGTAGGTGTCTGCATGGCCACGAGCGGCCCGGGCGCCACCAATCTGGTCACGTGCATTGCCGATGCCAAGCTCGACAGCATTCCTTTGATCGCTATTACGGGCCAGGTCGGCACGCGTGTCATCGGCACCGATGCCTTTCAGGAAACGCCGATCGTCGAAGTTTGCCGCGGCATCACGAAGCACCATTACTTGGTGACCGACGTGAACGATTTGGCCCGCGTGATGCGCGAGGCGTTTCACATTGCCACGACCGGCCGTCCGGGCCCGGTGCTCATCGACATGCCGAAGGACGTGCAGATCAGCCTGTGCGTGCCCGATTACGACGCGGCGATGAATCTGCCCGGCTATCGCCAGATCGAATATAAGGCCCGTCCCGAGCAACTTGCCCAAGTTGCCGCGGCCATTAAGCGCGCGAAGCGACCGGTGATCTACGCCGGTGGCGGAGTGATCTCGGGCGATGCTAGCGAGGAGTTGCGCGACCTGGTGCGCAAGACCGGCATTCCGACCACGATGACCGTCATGGGTTTGGGCGCGTTGCCGAACGAAGATCCGCTGTCGCTCGACATGCTAGGCATGCATGGCAGTGTGTACGCCAACTATGCGGTCGATCAGGCCGATCTGCTGCTGGCGTTTGGCGTGCGGTTCGATGATCGAGTAACCGGCAAGGTTGCCGAGTTCGCCAAGCACGGGTTTATCGTGCACATCGATATCGACCCCAGTGAGTTGAACAAGAACAAAGAAGCACACATCCCGATCGTCAGCGACATCAAATTCGCACTGGCCGAGCTGAATAAGATCGTCGAACTGCCCGACAACTTGCAGCCGTGGTACGACCAGATCGCCGCTTGGAAGCAGGCCGATCCGTTCCATTATGACACGGCGTTCCCGGGCATCTTGCCGCAGCATGCGATTGCCGAGCTGTCGCGGCTGACGCAGGATCGCGACACGATCGTCAGCGTTGGTGTGGGCCAGCATCAGATGTGGGCCGCGCAGTTCTACAAGTTTCGCGAGCCGCGCACCTGGCTGTCCAGTTCGGGGCTGGGAACGATGGGCTTCGGCCTGCCGGCAGCAATGGGCGCCAAGGCGGCGTTTGCCGACAAGCTGGTGGTTGATATCGACGGCGATGGCAGCTTCCTAATGAACATTCAGGAGCTGGCGACTTGCTACTGCGAAAAGCTGCCCGTCAAGGTGCTGCTGCTCAACAACCAGCACCTGGGCATGGTGGTGCAGTGGGAGGATCGGTTCCATCAATCGAACCGGGCCCACACCTACCTCGGTCCGATCGACGATCCCGAAGCGATCGGTCAAGGCGACGGGCTCGGGCCCAAGAATCGATATCCCGACTTCGTTGGCATCGCCAAGGGTTTTGGCTGCGGTGCTCGCAGCGTGAAGGCGAAGAGCGAACTGGTCGACGCCTTGCGGGAGATGATTGAATATCCCGGCCCGTTTGTGCTTGATGTCGAGGTGCCCTATCAAGAGCACGTGCTGCCGATGATTCCGTCGGGCAAAACGGTTCGCGACTTGATCAAGGAATAACGCCGATGAGCCCCCGGCGATTCGCCGGGGGCTAACGATCGGCTTCATTTATCGCGGCTTATTCGGACCGTGGCCGGCGCGGCGAGTCGCCACCTTCGGGCGGACCGCGACGCTGACCCATCGACTCTGCCATTTTCCGCAACTCGCTCTTGTCGAGTTTTCCGTCTCCGTCCGCATCGAATTCCATTGCGTGCTCGGCAAACTGTTCGGGATTAGGACGGGGCCGATCACCGCCGGCGCGTCCTTCGGGTCCCGGGCCTCGATCGCCACGCGGCGCACCTTCGGGCCGCGGACGCCCGTCGCCGCCCGGCGCACCTTCGGGTCTAGAGCCATTTTCGCGGCCGGGACGACCCTCAGGCCGCGCTCCGCCGTCGGGTCGCGGACGCCCTTGACCGCCAGGGCCACCTTCGGGCCGCGGTCCACCCTCGGTTCCGCCGGGACCGCGACCCTGTGGACGATATTCGTCTTCGGTCAACAAGCCGTCGTCATTCTTGTCGAGCTTGATCAACGCGGCGGGCGCGTTCTTGATTTCATCGGCGGAAATCTTGCCATCTTCATCGGCATCGAGCGCCGAAACCAGCGGAGGCCGCGGCCCACCTCGACCCGGTCCGTCACCGCGCTCGGCCGGTGGCTGGGCGACGATCAATCCTGCGCCCCCTGCCATCAAGGCGCCTGCCAACCAGAACAGTCGTTTCATCGGCGTTTTCTCCGTTTTGTGGGCGTAGCGTTGGAATCGCTACGAGACGTTACTGCTATAAACGCGGAGCGGCCGCATTTATTGCTGTGC
>DASZPI010000857.1:0-3161 GCA_035550355.1 Pirellulales bacterium | reverse complement strand
GGCAAACGCGCACGCTCGGAGCATCGATCAAGGGGTTGGTGTCCGCCCGATGACGCTCGAGCGCTGCATCTAATGCAGGCAGCGCCTTCTCGTACAGTCCTAACAACAACTCAGCGGTCGTCGGCGCGCCCAGGATTTCGTCGAAGAATTGCTCCAAAGCCGGATGCGGCACCACGTCGAGTCCCAACGGCGGCTCGCGCATCTCGCCGACGCGCTTGCGGATGGCCGCCACGTGCTCGGCGCACAGGTACGCGTGATGGCTGAATAGCGTCTTTAGTTCGTAGATCGGTTCGGCAGTAAGTCGTGCCGTGAAGATCTGGTGCAGCCGCCGAAAAGCCCAGTGATACCGTTTGAGACGCGTGACGCACGCATCCACCGACATGCCGGGCCGCGCAGCCTCGGCGATGCTACACAATCCCGCCACGGGCGGCAGGTCGCGATACGAGCGGTATTGTTCGGGCTCACAAATCCACTCGTCCGGGGTGTCATGCGATCGAATCATGCCAGGTCGCGTCCCATGTCGAAACAGAACCGTTAGCTCGACTTATCATGCTACACTGATCGCAGGCGATTGCGTAGCAACGCGGACACGTGAATGACTGGACCTGCCGACGACCCGACGATTCCGTACCAGCGCGACGTGCGCCAGACCGACGTCTTTGAGCCCGGACGGCAGATCGACGATTTTGACCTGCTAATGTCGCTGGGAGCCGGCTCGTTTGCCAACGTGTATCTGGCTCGCCAGCGGTCGCTTTCGCGGATGGTCGCGCTGAAGGTTTCGACCCTGCGCGGCAGCGAACCCCAGACGCTTGCCCAGCTCGATCATCCGCACATCGTTCGTGTCTACGACCAGCGCACAATCGATCCGCAGAAGCTCCACCTGATGTACATGGAGTACGTGCCGGGGGGTACTCTGCAAGACGTTGTGACGCGTGTCCGGCAGACGCCACTGGGAAAGCGCAGCGGTCAAATGCTGCTCGACTCAATCGACGAGAACCTGCGGCGACACGGACAGTCGCCTCCGGCCGACTCGCGTGCCCGGCACATGCTCGCGACGCTTAGTTGGCCCGACACGCTCTGCTGGATTGGCGCTCGGCTCGCCTCGGCGCTCGAGCACGCCCATGCACGCGGAGTGCTGCACCGCGACCTTAAGCCGGCCAACGTGCTGCTCACGCCCGAAGGCATTCCTAAGCTGGCTGATTTCAACGTCAGCACCTGCTCGCAGATTGTCGATCCTGCGGCCGATGACCTTTTCGGTGGCAGCCTTGGCTACATGTCACCCGAGCAGCTGGAGCTATGCGCGGCACTCGGTGGCGGCGATCCTGCGCGGCTTGACGTGCGCAGCGACCTGTATTCGCTGGGCATCGTTCTCTGGGAGCTGGCGACCGGCGAGCGGCCTTTCCGCGACGACGGTATGTTCGCCAGTGCACTGAGCACCGTCGCGGCGCGTCGCAAGCAAGGCGTTCCGCAGCAGGCCGTCGACCGTATTGCCGCGGATTATCCGGCGGCCCTTGTCGAAGTGCTTTTGGCGTGCTTGCACCCACAACCGGTGGCGCGGATCGCCTCGGCCGGCTTGCTGCGCCGCAGACTCAATCTATGCCGCTTTCCCGACCTGCAGGCGCTCATCCAGCCGCGCCCGAATAGTCGGCTGCTGACGATGCGCGAGCACCCGCTGCCCCTCATTCTTGTGGCGGGGCTGGTGCCGAACGTTTTCGCGAGCGTCATGAACATTGTGTACAACCGCATCGAGATCATTGATCACCTGAGCGATGAACGGGTGCCCAAAATCTTCGAGCGTCAGCTGATCACGATCAACCCTATCGCCTATGCGCTGGGCATCGCCTGGTTGCTGGTGCTTGCCTGGCCCGTGCTCGCGGCGGTAAAGCGCCGCGCATTCGACGAACCTGCCGCGGCCAACACGCTTGAACGACTGCGCGTTCGTGCTTTGAAGTTGGGCGACTGGGTGGCGTTGATTAGCGGCATTGAATGGCTGGTGTCGGGACTGGTGTTCCCCGCCTGGCTGCAAATCGTGCTCGGTAGTGCCGAAGGCTTGAGTCCGCGGCAGTGGGTGCACTTTTTCGCCTCGCAATCAATGTGCGGCCTGCTGGCGAGCACGATGTCGTTCTTCTTCGTCACTTGGTATGCGCTGAATGTGCTCTGTCCGGCCTTGATGGCAATTGATCGAGACGATCCACAGTTGTACGCGACTCTCGATCGACTGGCTCGACGCACCCCGCGGTATACGGCCTTGGCCGCGGTGATGGTGCCGTTGGCCATCGTGGTGATGCCGCTGGTACGCACTGAATCGCAGATGGCGTTTCTCGTGCTGGGCCTTGTCGGCTTGATCGCCAGTGGACTAGCGTACAAGGTCGCGCGAATCATCCAGCGCTCGGCCGCCGCACTGATGTTGGCCACGTCGGCCGAGGACGCCGAGACCCGTTAGCGACGATCCGCTTTGGGCCGTTGGAAGACGCTTTACAGCCACTTATCAATGAGCAACTGAATTTGCTCGATCACCCAGTCGTATTGCCACACACCAAAGCCGACGAGGCACGCCAAGCTTAGCAAGAAAATTGGCACCAAGATCCGCGCGGCCAGCGAGGGCTCGAATTCACCTCCCGCGTTCTGCCACGGCTCATCGGAATTTGGCGGTGGGGGCGAAAGTAGCTTGGGCCAAGCCATGTGATCGTTCGAGGAACCAACTTCGCTCGGCGCCTCGAGCGGACGTTGAAACGGAGGCTCGTCCCACGGCATCGGAACGGGCATGTGCTCGTGGGGCATCGGCGATGGCGCTGCCGGCGACGGCTCCGTTTGGCTTGGGCTGGTGGGCCAGACGTCGTTGGCCGATTCAGCGGGTCGCGGCGGCGGGGCGGGAGCAGCGCTCGATTTTGCCGGCCGTGCTGGCGTCGGGTTGCCGCTCGGCATCGCCTCGGACCGACTGCCAGTCGCTCCGCCCTTGGCGACCGCGACCTCGGCGCGTGGAACGGGAACCAGCGTGCCGCAACTGGGGCAGCGCGCCACTTTCCCTGCCAACGACGCCGGCGCCTTCAAACGGCGCGAACATTTGGGACAAACAATGCTGATCGTCATAACCCGCGTGACTGGCAAGCGCGCAACACCTCGCCTTCCATTATAGCTTTTTGCTGTTCCGAGGCGCTGCT
>DASZPI010000856.1:0-6027 GCA_035550355.1 Pirellulales bacterium | reverse complement strand
TGATGCAGGAAGTTGCGCTGGCGGCCGTTCGCCAGCGAGCGCCGATTCAGGATGCTTCGAAGACCGCTCCCTGGCTGTATCGACTGGCAGTGACCCATGCTCTGCTCTACCGGCGCAAATGCGGCCGGCGGCGCAAGCTGACCGATCGTTACGCCCACCGTACGCAACCGACCGAGGAAGACGCACGCACTCCGGACCCGCTCGATTGGCTGCTGAGTGACGAGCGCCGTCGCCTGGTGCGGTCGGCGCTCGAGCGGCTGCCGGGCCGCGATGCCGAAATCCTACTGATGAAATACGCCGAGAATTGCAGCTACAACGAGATCGCGTCGCGACTGGACATCGGCACGAGCGCGGTCGAAGCCCGCTTGCACCGCGCCCGAGCGCGCTTGCGAACCGAGTTGTCGCCCGTGCTCAGTGCCGAGGACCTTGCCGCCGCCGCCCGATAGACCAACCCGATTGACTCGATGACATGAATACCTCGTCCACATCTACCCATCCGGCCGAACCCGATGGAACCTTGATCGATCGCCTCGTCGACGGTGAATTATCAGACCAGCAGCAGCGCGAGCTGTTGCTGAGCCTGGAACAAGAGCCGGCCGGCTGGCGTCGCTGCGCACTGGCGTTTCTCGAAGCGCAGCAATGGCGTGCACAGCTCGGCGAGTACGCCAAGGCGCCGCCCACGGTCGAACCAGCGCCTGCCACGAGGCAGTGCGCGACGCGCAGCTCACAATCGTCGTGGCTCGCGCGCAACCCGGGCACGATGTTCGCCCTGGCCGCCAGCGTATTGGTCGCCTTTGGGCTTGGCCTGGCGGCGAACCGCTTCACCGCCGATCGCTTCGTCCCGCAGCCAAACAATCTCGCCATCGGCAAAGACCCTGCGGTCCCGTCGCCGGTGCAAGGCGTGACGCTCGTCGTCGATGGCCCGAACGGTCGCAATTCGCAGGTCCAGGTGCCTGTGACCGAAAACGCATCGCCCGCGCCGAACTGGTGGTTGGCGGGCGATCAAGGGCTGCCGAGCGACATTCGACGCGCGTTGGAACGTGCGGGGCACCAGATCCGTCAGCAGCGCGAGTTGTTGCCGGTGCAACTCGATGACGGCCGCCGCGCCGTGGTGCCCGTCGATCGCGTCGAGATTCACCCGGTCGGTGCAAGGTCCTTCCAATGAAGATGGTGAGCACGATGAACAAGCTCGTGGCGTTGATGCTTCTGGCCGCGCTGCCCAGGTCGGTGCAGGCCCAGCAGGTGCTTCGCATGGTTGAAGCGCCGCCGGTCGAAGCCGCGGCCAGCGACCGCTGGATCGGAGTCGAATGCGACCGGGTCGACGATGCCCTGCGGGCCCAATTGAACCTTGCGCCCGACATGGGACTGCTGGTCTTGGAAGTAATTCCCGAAGGCCCAGCAGGCAAGGCCGGCGTTGTGCGGCACGACATTCTGCTGACCGCCAATGGGAAGAAGCTCGGCGAGGTCCGCGATCTGGTCGCCACGGTTGCGAGTTTCGATGGCAAGCCGTTACGGGTGGAGTTGCTTCGCGGCGGCAAGCCGCAGGTTGTTGATATGACTCCGGTCGGCCGGCCAGCCGACTTCCGCTGGTCGGGTCCCGTGGTTTCGGAAACGGATGGCGACGTGATCCGTGAGCTGCAGGACTGGATCTCCCGGCAAGGCCAAGGGCAAATGCCAGCCATGTCGCTGCGCCTGTACCATCCCGGCATGGTGCTGCCGCATGGCAAAGCGTTCGAACCGCAGCTACCGGACGATACGAGCGTTTCGATCGAAAAGCAGGGATCGCAACCGGCCCGGGTTACCGTTCGCCGGGGCGATAAGGCATGGCAAACGACGATCGATCGGATCGACCAATTGCCCGAGCCAATACGCAGTCACGTGGCGGCCTTTCTCGCTGGCACGGCCGCTGCCGGAGCGACCGCCAGCCAAGGTGGCGCGGCCGCGCCGACCGAAACGCAGCCTTCGGCGAGCGCCGCCCCTCCGGCCGCAGCCGAAAACCCCATGCGAGCGCAGCTCGAGCGACAAATGCGCGACGCTAACCAGCAGTTGGAACAGCAGATGCGCGACCTGGCCCGCCAGATGGAACAAATGCAGAAGCAGCTTCAAGGCATCGCGCCGCCTGACGGTCGCTAGACGCACCAACGGGCAAAGGTTGCTGCCCGTGCTCGACAAGCGCCTTTTCCACTTACGGCAAATCGCTCTGGTATAAACTCTTGCGCTGAAACGTTTTTCCAAAAAAGCGCAAGTTTTTTTCACATTGGCGCTCGTTTTCGTAAGTACAATGGACGCTCACCCGCTCACTGTCACCATGGGAACGACCGCGCATGCAACTAAGTCTCTTCGGCTTGGGTACCGCTCTTCCGCCTTATCGCATGACGCAGGTTGAGGCCGCAGAATTAGCAACGCTTGCCAGCGGAGCGACCACCGAACAAGCCTCGCTCATCAAAGTCTTATATCGCCGTGCGGGTGTGAAGACCCGGTACACGTCGCTGCCGCACCAAATTGCTTGGGATTGGTTCAATATTCCCGGCGATCCTCCGGGGATGGCCGCGGCCGTGGGCTCGAATGGGCATGCGCACACCAACGGGCATGTGCACGCCAATGGCAACGGTCAGGCCAACGGCCATGCCGCCGCGGCCGCTCCGCCGGTCGCTACCGAGCCGTTTGCCGATGCCGATGAGGCGAACCAAGGGCCGCTGACCGTCGGCCCGACCACGCAGCAGCGAATGGGCCATTATCGAGAGCTTGCCCCGGAATTGGCCGTGCGCGCCGCGACCGAGGCCCTGGATCGGGCGGAAATCTCGCCACGCGATATCACGCATTTGGTCACGGTCTCGTGTACCGGCTTTGCTGCTCCGGGCGTCGATATCGAGCTTATCAGCCGCCTTGGCTTGCCGACGACCACCGAACGCGTCCAGGTCGGCTTCATGGGCTGCCACGGCGCGATTAACGGCCTGCGTGCCGCCCGGGGCTTGGCTGCCTCGCGCCCCGACGCCCGCGTACTGATGTGCGCGGTCGAGCTGTGCACCCTGCATTGCCGCTTCGACGGTGACGCCGGTCAGATCGTCAGCAACGCCATTTTCTCCGACGGCGC
Source organism: Pirellulales bacterium (assembly GCA_035550355.1). Lineage (GTDB taxonomy): Bacteria > Planctomycetota > Planctomycetia > Pirellulales > PNKZ01 > DATAXP01. Next base: position 2,933 of record DASZPI010000856.1, on the reverse strand, counting down.
CGCAGCCCTGGTCGTGGGCGCCGCCCCGGCCGAAGGCGAATGGCGTCTGGCCGACACCGGCTCGTGCCTGATCCCGAATTCGACCGATGCCAGGAGCTGGTTCATCGGCGACAACGGTTTCGAGATGTTCCTCTCGGCCAAGGTGCCCGAGCTGATTTGCGAACACCTGCGGCCTTGGCTCGAGTCGTGGCTGGGCCGAAACGGCTTAACGCTCGACCAGGTTGGCTCGTGGGCTGTGCATCCTGGCGGACCGCGCATTCTTGGAGCGGTCGAAAAAAGCTTGGGGCTGCCTGACGATGCGCTGGCCATCTCGCGTAGCGTGCTGGCCGAGTGCGGCAACATGTCGAGCCCGACGGTGCTGTTTATCCTCGACCGCCTGCGCCAGCTCGACGCCCCGCGCCCGTGCGTGGCTCTCGGCTTCGGCCCGGGCCTGATGGCCGAAGCGGCATTGTGGGTCTAGAGCGCGGTCTGTGATGCCACAATTTGCTGTCTGAGCCCGTCTGCGACTTTCTGGCATGCTGCGAGTTCCGCAACGACGTTCTCGCAAAGCGCCCAGTAGGCCGTCCAGCTCTCGGTCCCGATGATCGTCGCAAAGTCGATGCAAATGGGGTTTCGCCAGCGCTCGTATGCTTCGAGGCGGTGAATGCGCAACGCAACGTCTGTCACTCCGCGGCCGGTTGGTGACAGCGGAGCGGCACTCAGCATCCATTCACGCCAAGGCTTGTTTCCCTTGCTTTGATTACATTTACCGCACGCGGGTACAAGGTTCGCCAGTTCGGAGATGTACCCAGTGGGTCGGCGATTCAACACCAGCGGCCGTAAATGATCCCATTCTGTCGCGCGGTCGCCGCAGTACGCGCATCGCACATCGCCGGGGTCCATCACAAGGACTCGTAGTGCTTCGTCAATTTCCTCGATCGTGGGCGGAATCACCGGAATTACCGCATTCACAAAGGCATTCGTGATGCTCGACTTCCGCGAAACCATTGTCTGCACCGAAGGCATCCGAAATGCTGCGAGCAGTTGGCGTCGCAACGTGTCGTCCGTTGTCACGGTTTACGCCCTCCGCCGATTGTGGTAGCCGAGGGTTTCACGAGTCGGCGGATCAGACGAGTCGAGACGACCGTTGGATCGAGGCCGCAGGCTGCCATGAAATGACAGAATTCGACGAGGTCGATTCGGCGTTCGCCAATTTCAACCTTCGCGACCCAGCTATGAGGAACCTTGAGCCGCTTCGCGAGTTCGCGCTGCGAAATACTTGCATGATCCCGTGCGGCGCGAAGTTCCTTGCAAAGTGCTGCGTACTCCGCAGTATGTTGAGTTTTTTGCATTGCTCCGATTATTGAAGCGTGATAGGATGCTTCCAAAATCGGAGCGTGTGGGCCATGAATACTGTCAATAGTGCTGGTGAGCTAAAACTCCTGGTGCCCACCTACAATGGCCGGGCATACGCGAGCCAAGTTGAAAAAGGCGCGTTGCGCGAGTACGGGACGCCGTATGTCCCGATCGTTATCCGAGAGGCCGCCGGCATCCGGATCGTGCTCGGTTCGCATGATCCGGACGACAAGGACGCACCGGACATCTTGGTCGAGCGAAGGCCCAAAGGATGGGCGATCTTCTTACATCCGTGGGGCCGAGCCGACGCGAGCGGCTACGTTTATTTTCTTGACGACGGCCGAAGTTTCCTTGTCAAAGAATTTGGTCGAGGCGCGATTGAACTCGCCGAAGTTCACGAAGAACTGCGTGAAGTCGACGGCCTGAAATGAATCGAAAATGTGCGCGATGCTGCTCAATAATGCGGTGCGATGGAGATTGGTTTGGGCAATTGTGTCCACTATGCGCTGACAAGACCGACGGCAAGTGGTTCCGCATTGTTTGTGGCCAAACCGGATCGTTCGAGGAAATGGGCGGTTGCGGAAAGTGGAATCCGCACTGTTGTGGCGCAGTATGCAAGGTGCAGCCGGTCGAGCATTCTTTTGATTTCTAGAATCACCTTCACCGCAACAGCGTGTTCCCGATCGGCGCTGCGAGATACGGTACCGATTCCGGCTCGATGAGCTCTGATTGCTCGTCCAGGGCATCGTACAAAATCAGTGCGCGCTCGACGAATTCGTGCACCACCACCTCGGGGTGCAGCCGCTCGATTTCGCGGGTGGGCAGCGGCTTGTCGTGGCGGCCCATGGCGTAATAGTGCACCGTCTGAAAGTGCTCGTTGAACAGCGGCATGACGTTGGCAAAGAACGAGTCGCACATCACCACCGCGGCACCGAGCGTAGCGTCGGGATTCGTTGCCACGTGGATAAAGTACTGGTTGTCTTCGCCCGGCTGCGGCCGACGAACGATTTTCTGGCGGGCTCGCGACTGCCAGCGCGGGATCAATCGCACGTGGTGATCGCGCAATAGCAGAGGCGAATCGACCATCTTGGCCAGGTTGCCGAACGATGGACCATCGCTTTCGTCGATCGTAAACCGATCGAGGTCGGTCGGCGCGGCAGCCGGATAGCGCCGCGCAATTTGCTGCATCAGCAGCCGGTAGCCCAGGTAGGCGCCGTAGTCGTTCCAGTGCGAGTCGGTCCGGTAGTAGACCTCGCGGTTTGCCTTCGCCGCCCGTAATTCGTCGCGTGGATCGACGACCGTGACGATGCCGCCGGCGCGCAGCCGAGCGATGAGCTGATCAAACGTCGAGGGACGGTCGAGTTGCTTAATCGATCGCGGCATGTGCTCGGGATAGATCGTCTGTCCGTTCGGGCAGGCGAGCACGACATATTGGATATCGCGGCGTGCCAGCCACTTGGCGCGGTTCTCGAGCATCGCCTGCCAGGCGTCGAGCATGCGGTCGTCGAGCGTTTTTACGCGGCGAAAGTCGTCGAGCGTGCGCCGGCAGCAGAGGAACAGGCGACCCGAGCGGCCCAGCACCACCTCGCTCTGCGGCG
>DASZPI010000855.1:0-4629 GCA_035550355.1 Pirellulales bacterium | reverse complement strand
CCGCCAAATCCGCCACCGCCAAATCCACCGCCGCCAAAGCCGCCGCCACCAAATCCACCGCCGCCAAATCCACCGCCGCCAAAACCGCCCGCGCCGCCAGCGACATTGCCGCCGCCGCCAAAGCCACCGCCGAACACCGCGCCGCCGCCAAGGCCGCCGACCAGGCTTGCCGATTGCCGGTTGAATTGATCGACCGTGCTCAGTCGCTGGAAGCGCTGGATCAGTTCCTGGTACCGAATGATGTCGGTGTTGGTCGTTAGGTTCAGTTGCACTCGCGTGCCAAACACACCACGGATTGCCAGCGCCACGTCGATCGGATTCGGATACAGCAGCGTGAAGACCTCGGTCTTCTCGTCGCGAAAACTGTTGATGTCGGCTTCGTACTCGTCGACGGTGTAGATGCGCAGAATGCCCGTGTCGTTGTCTTCGCGGTAGAACAGGCCGTGGGCCTTGGTCAAGGCGTCGACGGCAACGCGAGCAGGCACGTTGCGTAGATACAACGAAATCAGCACCTTGCCCGCTTCTGCGCTGGGAACGATCTTCAAGCCGCTTTGATCGGACAGCGTTCGAGCAACATCGAGCAGCGGCAGATCGCGGAACTCGACGACTTCGAGAAACGTGTCGGGCTTTTCGGGCTCGCTGCTGTTAGCGCTGGCCGGTGGAGTAGGCAACGGTTCGCCGCTTGGCGGATCGTCGTTCTGCGGAACCAACGATTCGGGCGAAGGGTCGAACAGATCGACCTGTTGCGCAGCCGACGATTCGAGCAGCGCCGCAAGCACGAGCGCCAACGCAATGCCGAGGACATAATATCGTCCATCCATGGACATGAACCTGTCGAAACTCGCCGAATCGTCAAAGCGGCTGGCGGGAGTTTGAAGTGCCTTGACACTTCAAACCTGTTCGCTGACGCGACTCGGCCAAGAACCGTTAGATGAGTTGAAAAGGTGTCCCGGCGAGGGCGGACATTAGAAAAAGCCGGAAATCAATGCAAGATCAATCGCCGTTTGGACGATATCAGCTCGATTTCGATTCCAGCCTCGGAAATTTCGACGACGCTGAACAGCTGGCCATTGGGGAGTTGATACTCGCCACCCTTTCGGACATTCAACAGCTGTCCGCCGTCAATCGCCAAAATGGCCGACGGTGTCGCCATCCGCCCGACTAAGCGAGCCTTGATAGTGAATTGCGGCACTCCGGGCGCGGCGGTCGGGGCATTGGCTGCGGGGGTGGCACGCGTGGCGTCGATCGCGTTGCGCAGCTGGTCGCTGGGTTGGGTCGGATCGCGAACGGGCGGGATTTCGGTGGTTGCCGGTGATTGTGGCGGGGCGTCGCGCGGCGGATTGGGGCGAGGTCGACTGTCGGGCGACCCTTGCAGGTCGCGCAGCAGATCTTGCCAGCCCTGCATCGGCCCGCTGCGCGGTGGGATCGATCCCGGCGACGAACCACGCGGCGGGCCCTGCTGGGCCGACGCAATCATGCCACTCAATGCAAGCCACGCAAATGCGACCACCGCGGCGATCCGTTTCATTGTGCTGATCCTGCGGCCGAGAACAGAGCGACAAAGAACGAGATATAGACGAACCCGACAATACCGCCGACGACGACGATGATCATCGGTTCAATGATGGCACTAAAACGGCGAATGGCAACCTGCAGTTGCGCCTCGTGAAAATTAGCCACCTCGTCGAGTACGTCGTCGAGCGTGCCGGTCGATTCGCCGACGGCGACCATTGCCGATAGCATGGGCATGAAGGCATGCCGGGTTTGCAACGGTTCGGCAAGATTGCCGCCTTGCAGCACCTCGTCGCGCGCCACTTGCACACGGTTGCGAAGGAAGCGGTTGCGATGCAGCCCTTCGACCGTGCGCAAGCTTTCCAACAGCGTGATGCCGCTGCGGATCAGAATGCCCAAGCTGCGGGCGAACGTGGCGGTTGCCGCCAGCCGAAACAGCGACCCGAGCACCGGCACGCGCAAGGCGTACCGGTCGCACCAGAAGCGCCCGGGCGGCCAAAGGTAGATTACCGTCGCGCCTGCGATCGCCGCCACAATTCCCACGACAACGTGCACGATGTACGTTTGCGTCCACGTGGAGATGTCGACCAGCGTTTGCGTCATCCAGGGCAGCTTGCGGCCCAACGCCGACAGGAAGACCTGCAGCTTGGGAATGACGCTGACGATCATGAATGCCGTTACGCCGATTGCGGCCGCAAGCACCAGGGTCGGATACGAAAGGGCCGTGAGCAGGTTGGTGCGCAGCGCGCGGCGTCGTTCGAGGATATCCGCCGCTCGCGAAACAACGCGCTCCAGATTGCCGGTCTGCTCGCCGACGCGCACCAGTTGCACCACAAGGCGGTTGAAGCATCGATGCTCGGCCATCGCGTCGGCAAAGCTCGATCCCGCCTGCACGCGCTGGGCGATATTGCGCCAAATGATTGCCATGGTTTCGCGGCGCGCTTGCTCGGCGACGGTATTCAGCGAGCTGAGCAGCGTCAGTCCGCCGCGGAGCATGACGCCCATTTGCAACAGGCTCAACTCGATATCGAACGAAGCGGGAGGCAGTCGCCGCACCACGTTCAAAAACGCCAACTGCTCGGAAAGTGATTTTTCCGGCGCCGCCGGTGCGCGGATGTCGACCACCAGCCAGCCGCGATCGCGCAACTGGCCAGCCAGCGCGTTGGCGTCGGTCGCCTCGAGCTGGCCCCGCTGCACGTGTCCGGCATGATCTCGCGCGACAAAACTGAAGGTCGACATGGTCGGCGATTTGGTTCCGGGGCGGCCGTTAGGCTGTTCGTTGGTGGTTTACCAAATGGTGACGGTCGAAAGCACCTCGCGTACCGAGGTTTCGCCGAGCAGCAGCTTTTCGTAGGCGTCGTCCACCAGGGTGCCGATTCCGCGGCGGCGCATCTCCTCAATCAATTGCGCTTCGTTGCAGCCCTGCGCGATTTGCCGCGACACTTCTTCGTCCGATGGAAACAACTCGAACAGACCCAACCGACCGACATAGCCGCGATTGGCGCAGTACAAGCATCCGACCGGGTCGTACACCATCTGGCCGGCAGCATCGAGACGGTTAAGCGCGGCCGCCTCTTCGGTCGTCAACGGCCGCGGTCGCCGGCAATGCACGCAAAGTCGGCGCACCAGGCGCTGCGCAGCCGCGAGCCGAACGGTGGCCCCGATCAGGAACGGCTCGACGCCCATGTCGGCAAGACGCGTGACCACGCTCGCGGCCGAATTCGTGTGCAGCGTGCTGAACACCAGATGACCGGTGAGCGACGCCTTGATTGCCACGTCGGCGGTTTCGAAGTCGCGGATCTCGCCGATCATTACGATGTCGGGGTCGTGACGCAGGACGCTGCGCAGCGCACGGTCGAAGCTGATCTTATCGCCGGTATCCACCTCGACCTGTGCCACGCCAGGAATGTCGTACTCGATCGGGTCTTCGATCGTGATGATATTTCCACCACGCACCGTAATCAGGCGACGAAGCGCCGCGTATAACGTAGTCGTTTTGCCGCTACCCGTGGGACCGGTGAGCAGGATCATGCCATGCGGTCGAGCAATGGCGTTCTCGAACAGTGCCAAGTCGCGCGGCCTCATGCCCAGGCGCTCGACGGTGAGCGACTCGGTCTTGAGCGCCAGCAGCCGCAACGTCATCCGTTCGCCGTGCTTCGTCGGCAACGTTGCCACGCGGACATCGATCGATTGCCCCGTCGCGCCGAATTGGTGCGTGAACCGGCCGTCTTGCGGAGCGCGTTTCTCGGCGATATCCATGCCGCCGAGCACTTTGAACCGGCTGACCAGCCCTGTGAGCACCGAGGCCGGCAGCTTTCGATAGGTTTCGAGCACACCGTCGACGCGCAGACGAACCGAGACATGATCCTGAGCGGCGTCGATGTGGATGTCGGAAGCTTCGCGGACCAAGGCGGCGTACATCAGCTCGTCGCACAACGCGACCGCGTCGCTGGAATCGGGATCGCTGGCCGTGCGCGGATCATTAATCCGCAGCGGAGCGCCTCCTTCGTTGCCGCGACCGCCGGTGCCGCGGCCGAACACGCGGTTCAACACCCGCTTCAGCGACGTCGGCTCGGCAAGCTCGGGAGCGACCGGACAGCCCACAAACCGTTCGACCGCTTGGAGCGCGGAAACATCGTTCACATCGAGGCAGGCGACGTGTACCTTGCCGTCGATGCAAGCAAACGGCAACACCTGTCGACGAACCGCCAGCGGCACCGGCACGCGCAGGGCCCATGCGGGGTCGACACGCACCTGGTCCATATCCAGCAGCGCGGGTTTGGTCGCAACGCTCATCGCATTACCCCTCGTGACCGAGCGCCATTTGGTCCGGCCGACTGGCGCAGCGCGGCATAACGATCGCGCATCACGCCAGGATTGCGCGCCATGCTTAAGGCGGTGCCTTCGCTGATGAATCCACTGGCCCACAAACGCGCCAGATCTTCCTCGAGCGTTTGCATGCCCAGGTGTCCGCCGGCTTCCATGGCCGAGTAGATCTGGCTGCTCTTGCCGGTGGCAACCAGGTTGGCCACGGCCGGGTTCGCGATCAGCACCTCGCTCGTCACCACGCGGCTAGGGCGCGGTGTGCCGCTGGATCTCTTCGGTGTGCTCGAACCA
>DASZPI010000854.1:0-1678 GCA_035550355.1 Pirellulales bacterium | reverse complement strand
CGTGCTGTGGGGCATCATCACCGACTATCGGCGGCTGCGCGACGAGGCCTTCAAGTGGTACTACGTCCCTTGGTGGCAGCAAGGCACCGGTCCGCGAAAAGCCATGGACGACATTCAAGACGCTTACCAGGCGATGCACGGCCACCCCTTCACGAGCCTGATTTCGGCGCCGGCAGCCGCTGGCTTTGCCGAGCTGCGCGTTGAGCGGACCGTCGCCGCGCATGCCGCGGTCGAGGCGCTGCGCATGCACGCATCGGCCCACGCGGGCCAGCTACCGGCACAACTCAGCGATATCACGATCGCGCCTGTGCCGCTCGACCCAAGTACGGGGAAGCCGTTTGTTTATTCCGTGTCGGGTCGAACGGCCACGATCACGAGCGCATCGCCGGCGGGCCGTGATCCGCAATATTATGCCCTGCATTTCGAGGTCACGATTCTTCCGCGCAACGCCAGCCAGGCCCCCTGAAGGGAATGACCAATGTCTAAATACAAATGTCGAATTGTTCTATTTGCTGTCGTGTTCCCTGCGCTTGTCGGGCGACCGGCTGTGCAGGCTGCCGAATCGGCCGCAGGGCAATTGGCGCAAATGCTTGCGCACGTGAACGACCAGCAAACCCTGTTGGTTGCACACGTCGCCCTAACAAATCTGCAGCCGGCCGAAGCGCTCGACCAACTCGCCACGCTCGTCAAGTTGCCCGACCGCGATCAGCGGGCGATGGCAAGCGAACGGGAGCGGTGGATTCGTCTGGCTCGCGAGCTGGCGCAAGCTGGCGCGCGCGATTTGTTCGTCGTGCTCAGCATCAATGACCTGCCGAATACCGAATTCCTCGTGGCCGTACCGGTCGCGGCGGGCGTCGATCAGGCGGCCATCGAGAAGCTGTTGACCATTGAGCCGCACTATGGCGAAGTCGGTATCGCAGGCCGCCGCGTGGGCGACCTGCTGGTCTTTGCACGGCCGCAGGCCCACCAGAATCTGCAAGCGCTTCAACCGGTCGCACGGCCTGAGCTAGCTGCCGCGTTCGCCGCCGTCGAAGGAAGCACGTTGCAAGTGCTGCTAACGCCATCGGCCGACGTGCGACGCGCCGTGGAAGAGATGTTGCCGATGCTTCCTCAGGAAATCGGCGGCGTGGCCGGCCGCGTCTTGACGCGTGGTATCACTTGGGCCGCGGTGGGTATCGACCTGCCGCCGAAAAAGCTTGACGCGCGACTGATCATTCAAGCCGCTAGCGCCGACGCGGCGGTGGAATTGAAAACAGAGCTTGCCAAAATGCTCCAAGCGCTCGCACAGTTGCCGGTCGTGCAGCAAATGTTGCCCAAATTCAACGAGCTCGCGCAAGAGTTTCGGCCGACCGTTTCGGGCGATCGCTTGATCCTCGAGCAGGCGAGCATGACGGCATTGGCCAAATTACTCACCCCGCCGGTCGAAGCAGCACGGATTCCGGCAGTACGGGCGCGCTCGATGAACAATCTCAAACAGATCATGTTGGGGATGTTCAACTACGTCGACGCGCATCGAGATAGTGCAGCATTTCCGCCGCGCGCGATTTACTCGAAGGACGGGAAGCCGCTCTTGAGTTGGCGCGTGCAACTGCTCCCCTACGTGGACGCCAAGGCGCTGTACGACGAGTTTCACCTGGACGAGCCGTGGGACAGCGAGCACAACCGCAAGCTGATCGAA
>DASZPI010000853.1:0-16606 GCA_035550355.1 Pirellulales bacterium | reverse complement strand
CTGCGGATCAAAGCGCTCGGCCGCATGGGCGCCGATTGCCACAACAGCGACCGCGCCCAACATCAGCGTCGTCAGCAGCGGATAAATGGTCGGCGGAACGGCCGGTTCATCGAGCGGCGCCTGGTGCTCGACCGTCGCACTGGCCGCATCGACCAGTTGGCGCGAAGTGTCGAGCAGTCCGATCGCACGATCGAAAACTGCGGTCGAGGTTGGGCGAGAAGGACTCGTCATGGACATTGTGGTTCGCCAGTAGTTACACAGGTTTTAGGCAACGATAGGTCGCTGGCAAGCCCTGGTCGGAAAATGGTCAACTTGAATCACGTGGACAATCGTCCATATAATCGTGTTGTACCGGCGGTACGTCTCACGGGCGTGATCTTGTCGGCCAAAGCATACGCCTCATGGCACAAGACAAATTGCGTCAGCAGATCGCTTCCGAAGCGGCTCGGCTGATGTACGACTGCCGGGAATCGTTCCACCGGGCGAAAATGCACGCCGTACAACGATTGGCCGGCAAATGGGTGCATCCCAGGCGGTTGCCGAGCAACAGCGAGATTCGTGCCGAGATCGAAAAACTTGCCCGGTGGCACGACGAGCACGATGCGCGGCTGCTGCCGGTGGTACGCGAGCTCGATCCCTTCGAGCTGTATCGCGGATTGCTGATGCCGCTGGAGCACGTGCGGCTTTCGCCCCAGCATCATCCTGAAGGCGACGCACTGTACCACAGCTTGCAAGTCTTCGCGCTGGCCCGCGCCGAGTTGCCGTACGACGAAGAGTTCTTATTGGCGGCGCTGCTGCACGACGTGGGGAAGGGAATCGACCCGCACAACGCGGTGGTTGCGGCGGTTGAGGCACTGTCGGACATTGCCACGCCGCGGTGCCTGTGGTTGATCGAGCACAAGCGCGAAGCCCGGGCACTGCACGAAGGCTCGCTGGGACAGCGCGCTCGCCGACGCCTCGAAGAATCGGAGTACTTTGAAGAGCTCATGCTCCTCGATCAATGCGATCGCAAAGGACGCGTGCCAGGGGCTGTCGTCCCGGAGCTCGAGGAAGCGCTCGACTACGTGCGGGCGTTATCTGAAATGTGCGGCGACTGATCAGGTCCCAAAGATCCGATCGCGACGCGCCTTATTCCACGCAAGCTTTTCCGCCACACTCATCCGCGAAAAATCGGGCGCATCATCGCTGCTCGCTTCCGATGTCGCGCTTCCTGCCGGCTTGGTGTCGCAAGCACACGCCCCGGCTTGCGCCTTGCATCCACAATCGTGCGCCGGCGCGGTGCCGTTGGACGCTTTGCGACCGCCTGGCATAACCCCCGGCACGCTCACCGTGCTCGCCGATCCACCGTAGCTCATCACGGCGGTCTGTAGCCTCAGATCATCGTCCAACCGCCGCTGCGGTTTGATCCGCAGCTTCTCGAGCACGCCATGATAGGCCCGCACAGCTTCCTCGGGCGAAATCACGCGATCGACAATCAATCGCAGAAACTCGACGAACGCCAACTGATTCTCGGCGTTGTTGATCTTGCGACCAAACAGGGCCACGCGGGCACCGTACTTCTGCGCCTCGGCAATCAGCTTGAAGGCGTCGTAAGTCGTGCCCGCACCGCCGCCGAGAATGCCGACGACCAAATGCGGATCGTAGGCGACCAACTCTTCCATTGCTCGCGGGCCGTGGTAGACCACTTTCAAGAACACCGGTCGGCCGGCCTGCGCAACGCCGGCCAGCGAGCGTGCAATACAATCGTTGACGAACTTGGGAATATCATCAGTCGACAGGCCTTGCGGCGCGTTCGGATCGAAGACTTCCAAAAAGTGGCGGAACCCCTTGCGCTCCGCCTCCTCGCGAAAACGGCTGTATGCTTCGAGCGATCGCAGGTCTTCGTCGAGCCGGTTGTTGAACGTGACGCTGTACAGCCCCAGGTTCGTGCCGCGAGCGCGCTCTTCAGGCTTGCAATCGAGGTGGCCGCACTGAATGTGGTCGATGTGCGCGGTGCGGAATGGCCGCGAAGGCTCAGCAACGTAATGGTTGCCGCGAACCACGAAGATATCGGTGGCATCGTTGGCCCGAGCCGCCGGCGTGACTTGCGAGTTGTCGAACAGCCGTTCGCGGTGAGCCAGCAAATCGTTCGTGCTCGCCGACATCAGCATGATGTCGACTTTCCCTTGCTCGACGATCTCGCGAATCTGCTGGCGATACTCGGCCAACGTGCGAAAGCGCGTCTCGACTCCGTCGGCCGTGCGATGCTTGCCCGGCGAGCTGATGCCGAACCCCATGTCGGCATCCTTGGCATCGGCGATGATAAAATCCTTTGCTCCCGCAGGATCGGCATGAATCGCAGCTAGTTTTTGATCGAGCGACTTTTGCATCGTTGCGCACCAAAGCCCGCGGACTGTCGTCCGTGGAGTACACGTCTACTTACCTTGAATTCGTTGCAGCACCGTGTCGATCGTTTGCCGCAGCACCTGGCCACTGGTGCGCAGGCCTTGTACTTCTTTGGGCCACAATTCGATTTCGTGAGTGCGGATCACTCCCTTGCGCCCGACCACCGTGGGCACGCTGATCGCCACGTCGCGCAGGCCGTAGCAACCGCTTTGCACGCTCGAAACCGGCAGCACCCGGCCACGATCGAGCGCTACGGTCTCGATGACCTCCTGAATCGCGAGGCCCACGGCGAAACCCGCGCCCCCCTTTTTCTTGATCACCTCGGCCCCGGAACCCTTGGTGCGAGTGAATAGTTCGCTGGCCAGGTTCGGGCTCCAGCCAGGAAATTTTTCCAGCGGCAGGCCGCCGATCGCAGCGCTCGACCAGATCGGCACCATGCTGTCGCCGTGCTCGCCCAAGATGAGCGCGCCGACCTGCGTCGGCGCTGCGCCGAGCTTCTCGGCAATCAAGCTGCGGAAGCGAATCGTGTCGAGCTGTGTGCCCAGGCCGATGACCTGCGACTTGGGCAAGTCGAGTCGCTGCGCCGCCAGGTACGTAAGCACGTCGACCGGATTGGAGACAACCAGCACGATGCAGTCGCGCCGATAGCCGACTTTCGCGATCTCGCCGAGAATGCTCAGAAACAGGTCGGTGTTGCGGTTGATCAGGTCGAGCCGGCTTTCGTCTGGTTTGCGGCGCAGACCTGCGGTGATGCAGATCAGGTCGCTGTCTTTCACGTGTTCGTAGCCGCCGGAGACGATTCGCTGATCGGCCATCACGCTGGCGCCATGCAGCAAGTCGAGCGCCTGGCCACCGACCGCCTCGGCATTCACGTCCAACAGCGCGATTTCGCGCACCACGCGACCCATCTGCAAGGCAAACGCGGTGCACGAGCCGACCAGCCCGGCGCCGCCGATGATGCTGACTTTCATGATTGAATCTGAGAATCTGCCATTGAATTTGAAATGCCAACTAACCCTTCAACGCCGCCATCACGCGATCGGTGATCGCCTGGATGAGCGCCTCCTGATCGGTGCTGCCGGCGTTCGGCGCTGAGCCATTTGCTTGCGATTTCGCGCCTTTAACCATTGGCGCCGGCGCCTCGAAGGCGCGTCGTTCGACCCCGGCTCCCTGCCAGCTCTCGCGGAATATATCGTTCGCGCAAATGTCGCAATTCTCCATGCCCGGCGCCATCCGCGGGTCCTTCCATCCCCACTTGGTCTTCAGGTCGAGCAATTCGCGCGATTTTTCTTCGCCGAGGTAGGTCACGCGTCCCAAGTCGCGAGCCATCATCAGCATCCGGCAGTAGGCGTCGAGAATTTCCGTCCACCAGTACGCCTTTTCGACCGTTTCGCCGTAGCTCACCGTGCCATGGTTGGCCAGGATAATGACGTTCGTCTTGTGCACGAACGGCAGCACGGTGTCGGCAAACTTTTGCCCGCCGGGCGTCTCGTACACCGTGATCGGCGTCTCGCCGAGGAACACTTCAATCTCCGGCAGCACGCATTGCGGGATTGGCTCGCGGGCAATGGCGAATGCCGTGGCGTGCGGCGGATGGCAATGCACGACGCTCTTGATATCGGGGCGCTCCTTCATGATCGCCAGGTGCAACAGCACTTCGCTGGTCCGCTTCCGCCGGCCGCTGAGTTGGTTGCCTTCCATGTCGACCGAACAGATGTCGTCGGGCTTCATGAAGCCCTTGCTGATCATGGTCGGCGTGCAGAGCACCTCCTTGTCGCTGATGCGGAAGGTGATGTTGCCGTCGTTGCCGGCCGCGAATCCCTTATTGTAGATGCGCTGGCCGATCTCGCAGATTTCTTGCTTGATGCGATGGATATTCATGTGAAGGTTATCGGGTTGAGAGATTGATTTGATCGAGGATCGCCGCGTTGTAGGCGTCGATCGGTTTCAGTTCGGGCTCGAACGGCTGAGCCGCTTCACCCCCTTCGCTGATCGCGATCCGCTCGCCGAGGCCCGCGCCGAGTTCGTCGTACACGACGAGTTCTTCTCCGGCGGGTGCGTCACCGCGTTGCAGAGCCTCGTGCGTCAGCGGCACCGCCAGTTTGTAGGTGGCGCCGCCGAGGCTGGAATGCCAGCGACTGAGCGTAACGCAACCGATAATCGTGCCGATTCTCATGTGTTTGCAGTAGTGAGTGGTGAGTAATTGAGTGGTGAGTGGTGAGTGGAGAGTGGTGAGTGGTGAGTGGTGAATCGAAGCATGGATTGCTTACTCACCCACTTAATTCACTCCTCCGTCCGGTATTCCCATCACGCTCCAGCGCACCGGCGTGTTGTTGCCGAGCAGTTCGCGAATTGTCCGGCCATCGCTGGTAATCAGCACCGTCTCGCCGGCGCCCGCGCCCAAGCGATCGACCGCCAGCACCGGCTCGCCGTCGGCACCGCGCCCATCGGCCAGCAGCGGCTGCACGACGAGCAGCTTCTGCCCGTCGAGCGACTTGTGCTTCACGGTCGCCGTGGCCGTGCCGATCACCAGGCCGGTTTGCATGGATTCGTTCCCCACCAGGTTTACTTGCCCAAAATCCGCAGGTCGTCGATCATCGAGCAGCGTCGTTCGCGGGTAAACGTCAGCGGCGTCGTCACGCCTTCGCCGGTTGGCGTAGCGATCGAGAACGACAGATAGCCTTCGCCCCCCAGCCCGAGCGACGCCATGCACGGGCCGTTCTTCACAAACAGCGTCGTGTCGAGCGCCCGGCCCATCTTGGTCATGTTCCGCACGTTGTTCGAATGGATGATGCTCGTGTGGCGGAAGCCATGCTCGTAGAACTTCGCCTTCGCGATTGCTTCGTCGACATCGCGCACGCGGACGAACGGGATGAACGGCATCATCTGCTCGACGGGCACAAACGGATTGCTCTCGTCGGTCTCGGCAAACAGCAACTCAGTGTTTTCGGGCACCTGCTTGCCGATCGCCCGAGCGAGCACGGCTGCGTCTTGGCCGATGAAATCCTTGTGAGCGACGTCGTGTTTCTTGTCCCCTTCGCCGGCGGTGGTGATCGCCGCTTTCACCAGCGCGTCGGTTTCTTTGGCGTTCAAGCGCACCGCGCCGGCACGCTCCATCGCGGCGAGCATGGCATCGAACACCTCGTCGACCACGAACACTTCCTTCTCGGCAATGCACAACAGATTGTTGTCGTAGGCGCCGCCGGTGATGATCGACCGGGCGGCTCGATCGAGGTCGGCGGTCTCGTCGACGACGACCGGAGGATTGCCCGGCCCAGCCACGACGGCGCGTTTGCCGCTATTCATGGCCGCGCGCGCCACGGCAGGTCCACCGGTCACGCAGATCATCTTCACACCGCGATGGGCGAAGATGGCGCCTGCGCTATCGAGCGTTGGCTCGGCGATCACGCAGATCAGATTATCGATGCCCAGGTCGCGGTGGATCGCGGCGTTGAACCGCCGCACCCCTTCGGCCGCGACCTTCTTGCCGCTGGGATGCGGATTCACAACCAGCGTGTTGCCGCCGGCGATCATGCTCACCGCGTTGCCGGTGATGGTCGGCAGCGAGTGCGTCACCGGAGTGATCGCGCCGATCACGCCGAACGGCGCGTGCTCGATCACCGCCAGGCCGTGGTCGCCGCTGAACACTTCGCTGCGCAGAAACTCGACCCCCGGCGTGCGCTCGCCGAGCGTTTTGAGCTTTTCGATCTTGTGCTCAAGCCGGCCGATTTTCGTCTCGTTCATCTCCATGGTGCCGAGTTCGACGCAATCGTCGATCGAGATGCGGCGGATGTGATCGATGATCCGTTTGCGGTCGGCGAGCGTGCGCTCGGAAAGTTGCTCGAACGCCTGCGTGGCGGCGGCGACCGCTTCGTCGACGCAGGTAAACACGCCGTTGCGCCCGGCGAAGCTGCGCGGGCTGCTAGGGCCGGAGCCCGGCGTGGCGCGCATCTGGCTGAGCACTTCCTGAACAACGTTGCGAATCAGTTCTTCGGTGGCTTGCATGAGCGAGGGTCGGAATTCGGGAGTCGGGAGTCGGAAATTACTGCGTGTTGCGGTCGAATACGCATTGCTGGTCGACCTGCACGGTGTCGACGATGCCGATGATCGTGGCATCGACCGGCAGCGTTTTGGTTTCGGGCGTGAGCCGGGCGCTCGAGCCTTGCACGATCAGCACGAACTCGCCTTGGCCGGCACCCACTGTATCGACCGCCACGAACGTGCGGCCCGTGGTCACGAGCCGCGAACGGTTTTGCGCATCGATCCGATAGGGTTCGACGATCATCAGTTTGTGCCCGGTCATGCTGGCAACCTTTTGGGTCGCCACGAGGCTGCCGGTGACTTTGGCTACGAACATGCGATGGTCAGGATTCGGGATTCAGGATTCGGGGCAATCAACCGCTTGCGATTTCGCGCGTCGCGCTTAACAACTCGTGCGCCTGGCGCGCCACGATCAGTTCTTCGTTCGTCGGGACAATCCACACCTGCGTCCGACTCGTGGGCGCGTGAATCGAGCGCTCCCCGGTCCCCGAGGAGTTCTTCGGTTCGTCGAGCGCGATCCCCAGCGATTCGAGATCGCGACACACGCCGCGCCGCACCAGCGCGCTGTTCTCGCCGATGCCGCCGGTGAACACGATCGCGTCGGCTCCGCCCAGCTCGACCAGGTACGCACCCAGGTAGTGGCGGATCGAGGCGATGAACGCATCGAGCGCGAGCTGCGCACGCGCGTTTCCTTGCGCCGCCGACGCTTCGAGATCACGCACGTCACCGCTCAGGCCGCTCAAGCCCAACAGGCCGCCGCGACAAGCCAGGTCATCGAGCACCTGTGCCAGCGTTTTTCCGGTCCGCTCCATGATCACCGGCAACGCGAACGGATCGAAATCGCCCACACGGTTGTTGTGCATCAACCCGCTTTGAGGGCTCATGCCCAGGCTGTTGGCGACACTCTGACCATGGCGAATCGCGCACAGCGAATTCGAACCGCCAAGGTGGCACGAGATGATCCGCAGATCACCGCGTCTTAGTAGCTCGGCCATTCGCGTGGCAATGTAGCGATGGCTGGCGCCATGAAAACCCCAACGACGGATGCGATGCTCCTCGGCCCAGTCGTACGGGGCCGCGTAATAGCGGTTGTACGCCGGGATCGTCGCGTGGAAGCCGGTCTCGAAGGCAGCTACCAACGGGATGTTTGGCAAGCGCTCGGCCAACAGGCGCATCGCCGCCACGTACGGCGGATTGTGCGCCGGCGCCACGTCGCGCATCGCTTCCATCTCGGCCAGCACCTCGGCCGTCACGCGCTGCACGCCCGAGAAGCGTCCACCATGCACGGCCTTGAATCCGATCGCGGCCACATCGTCGCTGGCGCGCAGGCAGCCATGCTCGGCGTCGCTGAGCTGTTCGAGACACCAGCGCACCGCCACCGCGTGATCGGCGATCGGCGCGGTGGTTTCGCAGCGCCAAGCGCCAATCTCCACCCAGCAGCGACTCTCGGGCGATCCGATGCGCTCGATTCCGCCACGCGCCAGTTGGCGCTGGTCGCTCATGTCGAACAGGCGAAACTTGAAGCTCGTCGAGCCCAGGTTCGCCACGAGGATGTTCATCGCTACCAGGGCCATCACTGGCCCCGCTCGCCTACAGGTGCTTCCGTTCGCTTTAGGCCAGGTACGCCTTCATCAGGCCGTCCGCCGGGCGCGGGATCACGTGGCTGGCCACCAGCTCGCCGACCTGATTGGCTGCTGCGGCACCGGCTTCGACCGCGGCACGTACGCTGCCGACATCGCCGCGCACGATCACGGTCATGAGCGCGTTGCCGATCGAGATCTTCTTGACGATTTGCACGTTGGCCGCCTTGGCCATCGCGTCGGTCGCTTCGACCAGGGCCACGAGCCCCTTGGTTTCAATCAGTCCAATTGCTTCGTTCATGAGAATGGAATGTCCTTGGATGCGTTAGTACGAAAGGTTCGGATCGCTTCAGTTACTCAGCGCTCTTGGGCAGCACCAGGTTCAGCTCGTCGTGCGGTCGGGGAATGACCTGCACGCTGACCACCTCGCCCAAACGCCCCGCGGCCGCCGCACCGGCGTCGGTCGCTGCCTTCACAGCAGCCACGTCACCGGTGACGAACGCGCTCACCAGGCCGCTGCCGATCTTGTCCCAGCCGACGAACTGCACGTTCGCGGCCTTCATCATCGCGTCGGTTGCCTCGACCAAGGACACAAAGCCCTTGACCTCGATCATGCCGAGCGCTTCCATAGCCTTTGCCATACCCTTACCTCCGTAAATGAAAACCAAAGCGGAAAGCGGAAAGCGGAAACGAGTTGCTTTCGTCCATCCGCTTTCAGCTTTCGGCTTTCCGCTTTCTAAACAAACAACTCCACCTTGGTCGCATGGTCGACGTCGGCGGCGTTGCCTTCGTCGGTGTCGAGATGCACTTCGAGCTTGCTGGTCGCGTCGGCGCGCACTAGCAGGTCTTCGAATACCGTCGTGCAGCTCGACGTAATCCGCAGCTTGATTCGATCGCCGTTCTTGACGCCGTAGTGGGCGGCGTCGTCGAAATTCATGTGCACGTGTCGCTCGGCACGAATTACGCCTTGCGACAACTCAACGACTCCCTTGGGGCCGACGAGCACGCAGCCTGGGGTGCCGTCGATCTTGCCGCTGGCTCGCACCGGAATATCGAGCCCCAGGCTGATGCTGTCGGTAAACGCCAGCTCCACCTGGCTCGCGGGACGCGTCGGCCCAAGCACTCGCACGCTCGGCAACATCCGCCGCTTGTTGGGGCCCACGACCATCACGGTCTCTTCGGCGGCATAGAAGCCATCCTGGTATAGGTTCTTCATCGGCGTCAGCTTCGCCCCTTTGCCGAACAGCACTTCGACATGCTCGTCGGTCAGGTGGCAATGCCGGGCCGACACGCTGACGGCGAGGTTCGGTACGCGCACGTCCGACGGCAGCCGCGCGGTGACGATCTGCCGCACGATCCGTTCGATCGCGGCGCGGTCGAGATGAGTGGCGGTGAGGATGGCGCTCATGAATGGTCCGCTTTGTTCTGCTTGGAATCCGTTTCGCTCGGCACGTCGGCAACGATCAACTTCACGCCGGCCGCGATGATCTTTTTGCGCCACGCTGCGTCGACGCCATCGTCGATTACCAGGCAATCGACGGCATCGAGCGCACACAAGTGGGCGAGGCTTTGGTGGCCGATCTTGGTGCTATCCGCCACGACGATTACCTCGTCGGCGGCGCGCATCATGGCGCGCTCGGTCTCGACCAGCAGCAGGTTGCTGTTGTAGAACCCGCGATCGTTGATTCCGGCAACGCTCATGATCGTCCGTCGCACGTTGACACTCGCGAGCATCTCATTGGCATAAGGCCCCAAGGCCACGCCGGTTCGCGAATAGACGTAGCCGCCGATCAACACCAAGTCGGTGCTCGAGTTCGAAGCAAACAGGTTGGCCAGCGGCAGCGAATTGGTAACGACTTGCAGTCGGCGGCCGAGCAGCAACCGGGCGACCTCGTACGTCGTTGTGCCGCCGTCGAGCAACAGCGCATCGCCATCCTCGACCAGTTCGGCAGCGCGGCGAGCGATGGCTTGCTTCTTGTCCCATTGGGCGGGCTGACGCTCTTCGAAGTGCGGCAGCTGCGGCGAGCTGCCGGTGTAAAACACGCCACCGTGCGTCCGCTTGGCGCTTCCTTGCTCCTCGAGCATTTCCAAGTCGCGACGAACAGTCGACTCGGAAACCTGAAGCTCGTGCGCGAGATCGAGCAGCGACGCAAACCCTTTTCTTCGCACGACTTCAAGCAGACGATTGCGACGATTTTCCGCAGGCATAGCGACCAAAACCATGCAATCTCTGACTAATTGTGCGCCTATTCTGTCACTCTTTCTGACAAATATCAACCACAATCTTTCAACGAAATGACCGATCGATCGCCCAGTACAATCGAGCGCTATGGAGATCGTGCGCCAACTACAGCTTGAGTTGCATGAGGAGCCACCGGCGCTCGAGGTGCCGGGAATCGCGCTACGAACCTTCCGCGATCGGGCCGACATTGACCTTTGGCTCGATCTGAGACATCGAGCATTTGCGCGGCAGCGAGTTGGCGTACGGGCGTGGACCCGCAGCGATTTCGAGCGCGAACTGTTCGCCAAGCCGTGGTGGCGGAGCGATCGGGTCTGGTTTGCCGAGGCGGCCGGCGAGACGGTCGGGATGGTCACACTCGCCCAGCGGGGCAATGGGCCCACCGCGGTGCCCGTCGTGCATTGGCTGGCGGTGCTGCCGGCTTGGCGCCGCCGCGGCATTGGGGCTCTGCTGATGAACGCAGTTCACCGGGCCGTGTGGACTGCAGGCACACGCGAGGTGCGGCTCGAAACGCACGCCGGGTGGACGGCGGCGGTTCGGCTCTACGAATCGCTCGGGTACCAAAGCGCGAAATCGCAAGCGGTTGATTAGCGCCGACCGGCGACGACGACTTTTCCGTCGGCCAGGCGCAGGCGCCCCCCGGCAAACAGCCGCAGCGCGTCCGGGTAGGCTTCGCATTCGGCTTCGAACACGCGAGCGGCAAGGATCTCGGGGGTATCATCGTCGAGCACCGGCACCGTGCGCTGCAAGATGATCGGCCCATGATCGTATTGGTTGTCGACAAAGTGCACGGTGCAGCCGGTCACGCGCGCACCGGCTTCGAGCACCGCCTGGTGCACGCGCAGGCCGTACATGCCGTGGCCGCAGAATGCCGGGATGAGCGATGGATGAATGTTGACGACGCGGCCGGCAAAATCGTCGGGCACCGGGCAAAACTTTAGGAAGCCGGCCATCACCACCAGGTGTGGACTCACGGCGCGACAAGCGTCGAACACCGCCGCGCCGTAGTCGGCATTGCTGGTGAAACTGCGGCGCTCGAGAATGCGCGTCGGAATTCCCGCCGCGGCGGCGATCGCCAATCCGCCGGCGCTCGGGTTGCTTGAGATAACCAGCTCGATTCGGGCATCGAGTTCACCGGTCGCGATTTTTTCGATCAGGTTCCGCAGCGTCGTGCCGCCGCCCGAGATCAACACCACCAGCCGCAATGGCGAGAGCGGAGAGGGGGCGTTCACGTCCGGACCACCTTTACGTACAGCTTCACCGCTTTGCCGCCGAGGTCGATCGCCACTGGCTCGACTCCCGGCAACGGGCCGACCACCACGCGCCCGGCTAGTGTTTCGCCGGCAATGGTGCTCGTAAAATCGCGGGCGGCGCGTTGCAGTTCGGCATCGTCGGTTTCGATGCCCAGCTCGATCCGGTCGGTATATTCCAAGCGGCGATCTTTGCGGACGGTTTGGATGGCGTGGACCAGTTCGCGGGCGCAGCCCTCGCAGATCAACTCAGGGCTAAGCTCAGTCGAAAGCACGACAACCGCCGACGAGCCTTGCGCTGCCGCCCAGCCTTCGCGGGCCTGCAGGCGCACTTGCACGTCCTGCTCGTCGAGCGTGACGGTCGAACCATCGGCCAGCGACAGCGTGATCTGCTTCTGCGCCGACATGCGGGCGAGCAATTCGGCAGCATTCGCTTCGGCGAGCGCTTTTTTGACGGCCGGCAGTTGCTTGCCGAGCCGCGGGCCTAAGCGCTTCAGGTCGGGGAGCACGGTGTAGGTGACATACTGATCGGCCCGGGCAGCGAACTCGACCGATTTGACATTCAGCTCTTCGCGGACCAGCGCGGCGTGACCTTCGAGCCACGCCTGGTAGCGAGGCTCGGCCAGCACAATCTCGACCTTCTCCAGCGGTTGCCGCACCTTGAGTTTTGCCGTGGTGCGTGCGCTGCGCCCCAGCGACACAATCTCGCGCACCAGCGCCATCTGCGCTGAAAGGGTTTCGTCGACGAGTGACGGATCAGCGGTTGGGTAATCGCTCAAGTGCACGCTTGCGAGTTCGCGCGCCCCGCTACCGGCGACCGCAAGGTTCTGCCACAACGCCTCGGCCAAGAACGGCACAAATGGCGCGATCAATTTGGCCGTCTCGATCAGGCAATCGTACAGCGTGGCGTACGCCTCGAGCTTGTCGGGATCGCGTTTATCCTCGCGCCAAAAGCGATCACGGCTGCGACGCACGTACCAATTGCTCACCGCATCGACGTAGGCCGTGATCGCGGCACAGGCGTTGAAGTTGTCGTACGCATCCATCCGCTGGGTGACGACTTCGATCGTGCGATGCAGTTCGCTCGTGATCCAGCGATCGAGCTCGCTGCGCTTCGGCGCACCGGCCGACGAACGGGGCGGTTCCCAGCCATCAATGTTCGCGTAGATCACGAAAAACGTGTAGACGTTCCACAGCCGCAGCAGGAACTCGGGGATGCTGTCCTTGATGGCCTGCTCGTTGTAGCGAATGCCGGTCCAGGGGGGCTGGTTGGCGAAGAAGTACCAGCGCAGCGCATCGGCCCCGTAGCGGTCGAAGATCTCGTTCGGCTCGCGGTAGTTCCGCTTGCTTTTCGACATTTTCTGGCCGTCTTCGCCGAGCATCAGCCCCAGGACGACGCAATTTTTGAATGGGTGAGGATACTCGTACTGTCCATCCTTCCCGAACAACAACGTGCTGATCGCCAGTTGACTGTAGAACCAGCCGCGCGTCTGGTCGATTGCTTCGCTGATGAAGTCGGCGGGGAATTGATCCTTGAACTGCTCGACCCCAGCATGCGGATAGCCCCATTGGGCAAACGGCATGGCCCCGGAGTCGAACCAGCAGTCGATCACTTCATCGACGCGCCGCATCGTGCCGGCACAACCGGGCTTGGTGCAGGCGTAGGTCACGTCGTCGATATACGGCTTGTGGATTTTGAGATCATCAACCAATTCAGGGCTGGCGCGTTTGGCAGCTTGCCAGTTTGCGCTGGGCTGGAACTTGGGCTTCTGCTCGAGCTCGGCATAGTCGGCGACTGCTTCGCGATGATCGCATGCCGTGCATTGCCAGATCGGCAACGGCGTGCCCCAATAGCGCTCGCGCGATAGCGCCCAATCGACGTTCGTCGCCAGGAAGTTACCGAAGCGGCCGTCCTTGATGTGATCGGGCAGCCAGTTGATCTGGGCGTTGTTGGCGAGCATCGGCTCTTTGAACTCGCTGGTGCGGATGAACCAGCTTCGCCGTGGATACTGGATCAGCGGGTCGTCGTCGGCACGCCAGCAGAACGGGTACTCGTGCAGGTACTGTTCCTGGTGCAGCAGCAGGCCGCGTTGACGCAGGTCGCGGGTGATGTCCTTGTCGCAGTCCTTCACCCAGCGGCCGCGACAGAACTCGGGGGCTTCGTCGGTGAATTTGCCATCGGGGGCGACGGCGTTGATTAGTTGCGGACCACGACCGGCTGCATTGCGGCGCTGTTCGACAAGCAGCACGTCGTAATCGACCTCGCCGAACGCGGGAGCTTGATGCACCACACCGGTGCCACTGTCGGTCGTAACGAAATCGGCCGCAACGACATACCAGCCGGCAGAGGGCTGCTTGCCAAGGGTCTTATAGTAGCTATCGAACGGCGGCAGGTAGCGCAGGCCGACGAGCTTGCTCCCGTTGATCGGCGCGCCGACCACGTTGAGCTCGTGGCCCACTTTGCCGCGGATCGTTTCGACCAGCGCCGTGGCGACGACGAGTCGGTTCGATGCATCGACATCCTCGAGCACCGTGTATTCCAAGTCTGGATGCACCGCCGCGAATTGGTTGCTGGGCAGCGTCCAAGGGGTGGTCGTCCACACGAGCAGGCTGGTATTTTCGTCGAGGCCGAGCGCTTTCGCCCGCTCATCGGCAACAATCGGGAACCGCACGTACACGCTGGGGTCGGCGACCTGGCGGTAGCCTTGGCCCACTTCGCCGCTACTTAGGGCCGTGCCGCCCTGGGCCCACCACCAGACAATTTTGTGCCCCTGGTACAGCAGGCCGCGGTCGAACAGCACCTTCAGCGCCCACCACACGCTTTCGACATAGCTTTGGTGATAGGTCACATAGGCATCGTCCAGATCGACCCAGAAGCCGATCCGCTCGGTCAGCCGGCGCCACTCTTGCATGTACCGCCACACGCTCTGTTGGCACTTTTGGATGAAGCGCTCGATGCCGTAGGCTTCGATCTCCTCCTTGGTGTGGATGCCAAGTTCTTTGCAGACCTCGACCTCGACGGGCAGGCCGTGTGTGTCCCAACCCGCCTTGCGCTGGCAGCGGTAGCCGCGCATGGTTTTGTAGCGCGGAAAGAGATCCTTGATGGCGCGGGTCAGGCAGTGCCCGGGATGCGGCATGCCGTTGGCCGTCGGCGGCCCTTCGTAGAAGACGAACGACGGGCTGTCGGCGCGGCGCTCGAGCGACTGTTCGTAGATCCGATTCTGCCGCCAGAACTCGAGAATCTTCGCCTCGAGCTGGGGAAAATTGACGCTGCCTTCGACGGGTTGGAACATTTAGGAACTAGACCACGCAGGCCGACTTTTTTCAACGCCCGGCGCAGGCGCATCGGAGCCAAAGAGAAGTGGCACCCAGGAATGCCTAGTGCTGGCCCTCACACCTCGCAGGTCGTCTCGTCGATCATCGCGTCGGGATATTGTCCCGGCAGATCGTCGGCATACCAACGCTCCAGCACCTGCTGCCACTCGCCGGGGCGCTTGACGGCGATGAACGCGTCGCGCACTTCGTGGCTGCTGGGGTGCAGCTTCGAGTACTTGATGCCAAACTTGCGCATCTGCCGGCCACCTACTTCGGGGCCGTACAGTTCCTCGGCCAGCCGGTAGTGCTCGCCGATCACCTCGCGCTGTTCGTGCACGCTGGGTGGATCGGGCAAGGGCAGGCCGGCGGCCAAGGCCCGCGCCTGGGCGAAGATCCACGGGTTGCCGATCGCACCGCGGGCCGCGGTGACACCATCGACGCCCGTCTCAGCGATCATCGCCAGGCAATCGGCCGCGCTGAACAAGTCGCCGCTGCCCAGCACGGTGCGCTGAGGAGCATGCTGCTTCACCTCGCGCAAGAACGCCCAACGGCTGGGGCCGATGTACTTTTGCTCGACGGTTCGGCCATGGACGGTGATCGCCGCCACGCCACGAGCAAAGGCGCCGTCGAAAATGGTGAAGAAGCGGTCGCGGCTTTGCTGGCTGTCGTCCAGGCCGCGGCGCATTTTCACCGTGACTGGAATGTGCGGCGGCACCACGTCGCGCACACGCTGGACAATCTCGAGCGCCACGGTCGGCGTGCTCAGCAGGTACCCCCCCCGGCAACGGCCTAACACTTTCTTCACAGGGCAGCCGAAGTTGATATCGACAACGTCGAACCCCGCCTCGGCCAACTCGCGAGCTGCCGGGCCAAACTCGGCCGGATCGCTGCCCATGAGCTGTCCGCCAACCGGGTGTTCTTCGTCGGCAATCCGCAGATGACGGCGGGTATGTTTGCCGCCTTGAAGCACCAGCCGGTCGAGCACCACCTCGGTCAGTGCATAACTGGCTCCCAAGCGCCGGGCGATCACGCGCATCGCCAAGTCGCTATAACCGCTCAAGGCGGCCTGCACGACCGGAAAGCCAATCTCGACGGGGCCGATGCGTAGCGCTGAGAGTGTCATTCTGCCAAGAGTTTCCGCGACAGCTTGTCGTGCTTTGACTAGAATACGACCATGGTCGAATTCTATCTAGGTCTGGTAGTGGTGCCGGTCGTGTTCTACTTTCTGTGGGGCGTTTATGACCCCGCCGGACAGCAGGACGTCGAATATCGCTGGATGCACTCGATCGCATCTTCGGTCGGCGGAAAAACGTATGCGCGGCCTCGGCACGTGCGGCTGCGGAATATCCTCGGACTGACAATGTCGCTGGTGGTTCTGGCACTGGCCGTGTTCGGCGGCGAGCAAACGGGACCGCAAACCGCCCGATCGAAAGCCGAGCCGAAACCTAAGGAACGAGGCGAGCAACAGGATATCGACGAATTGCTGCGCCATCAGTCCGATCGAGGCGACGCGTACTATCGCACCAACTCTCCGTTCGGCCGACCCGGCTCGTGAGCGCTCGGTATCGCGGCTCGGCGACCTGTGAAAATGGGGCGCAGCACGGGATGACTCGGTTGCCCTGCGCCCAGGCGAGGCGTACCTTAGCGATTCGAGACCGGTCCCACGCAGCGTCCTTTAGACACCCGGCAGGCAATGCAGCTCGCTTTCAGCTCGAACGCGTACATGAATTACTCGATCGAGGAGACGATCGCGCGCATTGCCGGCGCGGGGTATTCCGGAATCGAGGTGCTGGCCG